>JBFYPU010000311.1:0-10572 GCA_041303175.1 Crocinitomicaceae bacterium
ATATTGAGCATTGTGAGCGATCCCAAGAAAAGTCCAACGAGGATCAGAAAGATCCATTCCCTTCTTCGACGGATGAGTGGATCAAGTACAGAAGAATCAAACATATTCAAAGGAACGAAAAAAATCTAGAGTCGAAACTCCAAAATAATCACTATCTTCGAATTTAATCCGATCTCCCGTGCCAAAAGTCGACACACAACAACTTACTAAATTGTACTACTCCATTGGAGAGGTTGCCGATTTGTTTGACGTAAACACCTCACTCATTCGCTTTTGGGAAAAAGAATTTTCGGCGATTAAACCCAAAAAAAACAACAAGGGAAATCGACTTTTCACCGTGAAAGATATTGCGACAATTGATCGCATTTATACCTTGGTGAAGGACGAAGGTCACACGCTTGATGGCGCGCGCAAAGCATTGAAAGAAAAAGTCTCGGAACCAAGTACGGGCAAAACAGAGAACGCTTCCACCGAATCCGATCACCAGGAAGTCATCAATCGACTTGAAGCACTGAAAAAGCAGCTTGTCGCGTTGAAGGGGTGATTTTTTAGTTAGATTATTTTGTTGGGGAATATTCGCCACTGATTAATGGATCGCTTCGCGACAGCGATTAAATGGGGTGAAAATGGCGTTACAATTTTGTAGTCAGCACTATTGACTGAAGATAATGTTCGTGAGGAACAGAATCTAAAACCTACGGAGTCAGCCACGAAGTGAATCGAATGATCCAACGCATCGCGTCTAAAAATCCAACGATCTAAATCTCAATTCAAATTGATCTGCTGATTCATAAAATGCAGAAACACATCAAGTGCTTCGTCCTGTGAAATTTCATTATCGTAGCTACATTGTCCAATGCCGTGTAAGAGACAACATTGAATTTTGCCTGAGTGATTTTTCTTATCATTCATCAACCAATCAACCATTTGCTGAACGTCATCATTTGAAAACATCGGAATATCGTAATGTTCCAAGATGTCCTGCTCAATCTCAATGTAAATATCCAATTCGAGCGTCCCTTTTTTTACGGATAAAAACGCCTCAAACACCATTCCAATGGCAACTGCCCAGCCGTGCGAAACGCCCGCTTTCCCCATGTAAAACCCTTCAATCACGTGACCAAACGTGTGTCCGAAATTCAATTTTTTACGCGCACCCTTCTCAAATGGATCCGAAACAACAATGTCATTTTTCACCTCAATCGCTGCTTTCAGTAGCTCTTCATCCAAATCCGGTGGTTCTTGCATTTGTTCCAACACCCGCTCATAGAGATTGGCATCGGAAATCAATCCATGTTTGAGCAATTCTGCATAACCACTAAGGAGTTCCTCCTCTGGCAACGTTGAAAGAAATAATGGGTCGATGTAAACCGCAATCGGGTGACTAAAAACCCCAATTTGATTTTTGAAATAACCTAAATTCACTCCCGTTTTTCCACCAATTGAAGCGTCGACCATACCCAAAAGACTCGTAGGAATGTTGATGAATTCAATTCCACGTTTGTAACAGGATGCAATAAATCCACCCATGTCGGTAATCATTCCACCGCCAACATTGATTAAGAGGTCGTAGCGCGTAACGCCGTAATCGCTCAATACTTCCCAAATATTCTCGGCAATTTCAACCGTCTTGTTTTTTTCTCCAGCTGGAATTACGATCACTTCGGCTTCCGACAATTCGTCAAAATGCGTGAGCAAATAACTCACACATGCCTCGCTCGTGTTTTCATCGGCAAAGATGATTTTCTTGGCATTTTTGAACTTCTTAAGTTTCTCTGTAAAGGAAGATTCGAAAATCGACCCCAATTCCAATTGGTGTCCGACGGATTGAATGATGTGCATCTCAGTTATTTTGACCCTCAAAGTTAAATAAACGTGGCTAAGAATGTGGTATTTTTTCAATTCGGGTTATTTTTGCACAATGATCTCATTTGACAACACGGAAATCGCATTCAGAGGCAAATCCAATCGTGATTTGAAACGCGCATATTGGCTCTTCAAAGCCGTTGGCAGCAAGCGATTCGTTAAGTTCGGAAAGTGGGCAACTAACTTCGCGTTTAAGCTCCGTCTCCCTATCCAAGGGCTGATTAAAAAAACAATCTTTCGACAATTTTGTGGCGGCGAGTCAGTCGAGGGATCAATTGCGACGTCAAATGCATTGGGAGAGCACAATGTGAAAACAATTTTGGATTACAGTATCGAAGGCAAAACCTCTGATGAAGACTTTGATGCAACGGTAGCGGAAATAATCGAAACCATTGAAGCGGGTCAGTCCAACAAAAACATTCCGTTTGCTGTGTTTAAAATGACGGGCATTTGTCTTTTTTCTATACTCGAGAAAGCGAATGATGGAATTGATCAATTAGGGGCGGATGACCGTGAAAAGTATACCCAACTCATTTCACGTGTAGACCAAATTTGCGCCGCTGCACACCGATGTGGAGTGCCCGTGTTTATTGATGCAGAAGAAACATGGATTCAAGAAACGATTGATCGAGTGGCCAAGGAAATGATGTTGCGTTACAACAAAGAGGCTGCCATCGTTTACAACACACTGCAAATGTATCGCCACGACCGCCTCGATTTTTTCAAAACAGAAATTGCATCCGCAAAAAAGGATGGCCATTTTCTTGGGGTGAAAATTGTGCGCGGAGCCTACATGGAAAAAGAACGTGAACGGGCAAAAGAAAAAGGGTATCCTTCACCCATTCAACCAGATAAAGCAGCCAGCGATGCTGATTTCAATGAAGCGCTGAAAATTGCAATTGAAAACCTTGACCTCGTGGCGTTGTGCGCAGGTTCACACAATGAGGAGAGTGCGCTTGTGCTCACTGAATTGATGACCAAACACAAAGTGGCGCACAATCACCCAACCGTCTACTTTGCGCAACTTTTAGGAATGAGCGATCATATTTCGTTTAATCTTGCCAATGCAGGCTACAATGTTGCAAAGTATGTTCCCTATGGTCCGGTAAAAGAAGTGATGCCTTACCTGTTGCGCAGAGCCGATGAAAACACATCGGTTGCGGGTCAAACAAGTCGCGAACTCGGATTGATCATTCAAGAACGCAAGCGCAGAAAGCAAATGGCATAGTTTTCAACACTCTTTTTATTCTAAGACCATTGGAAAACTCCCTACTCGTCGTTACTTCGTTTGAATAAGACGATTATCGAATCACATTCACGTGACCTTCAAAAGTGTATCGCTTGTCGTTATATGAATCCGCGCACTCCATGAACCACGTATAGGTTCCGTCTTGCACAATCACGCCATTGTAGACACCATCCCATGACGCACTTGGATCGTGACTTTCCCAAACAATTTCTCCCCAACGGTTGAAAATGAGTACGCTGAAATCGTAAATGTCGATCCCTGTGATGTGGAATTCCCAAGCTTGGTTATACTCATCATCGTCGGGCGTGAAGGTATTCGGAGCGTAAAGAATCACCTCATTGATAATGGAAACGTATTTCGTAATCGAATCAATACAACCAAACGCATTTTCCGTGATCAAGGTCACTGGATAAAGGCCTGGAGCATCCGGTGGGAATGAGACATTCGTCACATCTTCCGTGTTCGCTGTTGTTCCCGAGAGGGCATCAATCATCGTCCAATTCCAAGAAACCACGTCATTCGAACTTTGATTATATAGATTCGTTGTTGGCTCTAGCATCGAGATAAAATCTGGATTTACGATGAAATTGGCATTCGGAATGTTGTGCGCTTGAATAAGATTTGAATACACCTGGGTGTACACACAACCGTTGGTCGTTGTAACGGTCATTGTTACCGTATAAATTCCTGGATTGGCGTAGGTATGTTCAAACGGTGACAAACCATTTACTGCGAGGATTGTTCCATCTCCAAAATCAATCTCCGTTGAAACAATCAGCGGTGATGCCGTTGTGTTCACGAAGTCCACTTGATGCGGGGCACATCCAGAAGTCGTATCTGGTAGCAGCCCTGGGAACACATTTGCAGGTTCACCAATTGTATAGGTTCCATTAACGGTACACCCTCTAAAATCAACCACGTCTAGGTCATAAGTGCCCGCACACACCGTGTTTGAAATTCCGTTTTGATTGCCGACTACCCCTTGATTCCAGATATACGAATACGGCGCAGTACCTCCACTTGGAATGGCTTGCACAATTCCATCACAATAGCCAAAGCAGCTTGCATCCGTCGTGTTTAATGCCACGGTTAATTGTGCAGGTTCAATAATCTGAATCGTTTCGGTATCAGAACATCCGTCTGCCGAAGTAATTTCAATGGTGTAGGCTCCAGCTGCCAAACCCGTTAGCTGCACAGGCGACCCGGATGCAATTGGCGCACCACCGTTGACGGTATATTCCACAAAATTATTGCCTGCAAAATCGATCACGCCATCCAATTGTCCATTGCATGAAATATTTGTTCCAACAATGGAGGTGAATGCCGTCACTATCTGCGAAACGGTAACGGTTGCCGACGCTATGCATCCACTCACATCTACCGTATACGTATACACGCCGATTGGCATTGTTGCGGGGTCGTATGGCATCACCATTGGGACTCCATTTGGATTCACCCAGGTTCCTGTTTGATTGGCAGTTGGACCAAGTAGCGGTAGCAAATCAATTGGGCTTGCCGATGAACAGAAACTAGCCGTAGCGTCCACACCTGGATCAGGGGTAGCAGAGAGCGTGATTGCAATGTCATCAGACACCACGCACAAAGGATGTCCAATTGGATAAGCGGAGAACGTGAGCACTTCTGGACCCGTAACGGTCATCAGTGGATCAATGATGGTTGGGTCATTCAAAGAACCACCGGGTGACCAGTCAAAGACAAAATCAGCCGGGCAGGAAGGCACGATGATATTCGTTGCAACACCTCCAAGATTCGGACCTTGAGCCAAAGCTGCAATTCCACTTTCATCCAACAGTGAATAGAAACACTCATCAACGAAGGCACCATTGGCGTTGAACGTGACGGTGACATTTGTTCCACCTGGTAGCGCAATTGGGAAACTTTGATTCGAACCAAAAGCTAAGGTATAATTTGTTGGGACTCCATTCACGGTGACAGTCACGGTGTTTCCATTCCACCCATCCCCGAAAGTGTCTTCGAGCAACAAAGTGTAATCGCAACTCGAGATTGCACCCGTTATTTCCCCCATCAATTGAAGTAAATTTCCACTGCAAAGTGTTGTGTCATTTCCAGCAAAAATGACTGGATCGGGATTGACGGTTAAATTCACAGAAGTATCGTATGTGCATCCGAAATTGTCGACCACAATGTATTGATAATTGTAGGTTCCAGCGGTAGTTGGGAATACGGAAAGTACATCAGCATTCGCGGAAAGACTCGTTTGAAAAGCCGCAGGAGTGACCCAGTAGGATGAATCTGCACCGAGTCCAATTTGTGGTTCAAATGAAGTGATTGGCGGATAATAAGACGGATTCAAATTCAACGCAAAGCTAAACAGCGTTCCATCATCTGCCGCCCAATTGTCAATCACTGTAAGCGTCCATACACCATTCGTCGGACATCCCACGAGATTGGATAAAGGATCGATTGGCAAATACGTTCCAGCAGGAATTGTTCCTATACCAGGATTGGCATTGACCCAATCCACCCATGTTTGTGTAGCGGAAGCAGCAAAGCAATAATTGAACGGAACACCAATCGTGGAAGGATCGGAACAGTCCACATTGTCCGCTTGCACAGGAATTCCTATCTGCGTTCCTCCTCCACCCTGTTGATGAAGAATGGCATTTTGGCCGTTCGGGCATTCAAGAATAATCACGATGTCTCCCATAAACGAGTGCTCCAATTCGAGGCAAACACTGAGAATATCTGATGCATTTGTAATCGTTGTACCCGCAGAAAATCCAGTCTGCAGCAATTGAACATCTTGAGATACACCTAGCAAAGTATCCGGAAGGCAACCATCGTCTATCGTTTGACTTCCGATGAACCCATTCCATTCCACTTCATAGGTGTCAGGATTCGCAGTGAACTGCATTGTTTCACCAAGACAAATAGTGGTGTCTCCAGGGAAACCCGTAAAATCGGGAAAAGTACCCACCAGCACTTCCAAATCAATTAAGTTTGGATTCCCACAGCCATTATCATCTGTTACAAAAAGTTGAACACGGTATTGCCCAGGAACAGCATACGAGTGCGTTACGTTCTGTCCCGTTGCTGTACTTCCATCCATAAAATCCCATTCATAGCTCACCAAAGAAAAACCGGGTTGAGCGAACGAACCAAGTTCTTGAAAATTGACCAACTCATTTGGACAAACGCGAATACTATCTGGAGCGATTCCGCCGACAATGATTCCGCCAGCTTGGGGATTGTTGCACGGTGTTTCACACGCTACACTCGCCGTAAACATTCCTGTCCCGATGGAATTAGACGTGAATTGAATCGTCAAACATCCCGATGGATTTAAGGCTGTAGCTTCAATCACAACGCCTTGAAGTTGATTCCCGGAATAGGTTCCAAGGGTATTTGCAGCGGTTGACGTTCCATCAAAAATACTGATGTAATCTACATTGGTAACGGTTGGCGAAGGATTATCATCCGTCAAACTCAACGCAAAAAGGTTAAACACAATGGAAATAATTTCGCCTGGCGTGTCAGGACAAATCGTAATGGTTGTGTTTTCCCCGTTTGAGTAGCCAGGACCGCCTTGACCACCAGAATCAATAATGAAACCGTTGCAGGTATTGAACGTCTGTCCATTGCTAGCAGGAGCAAGTGAAATCGGCATTTGTGCAGAAACACTCCAACTAGTTAACGAAATAAGAAGAAGAAAAATCCGAGAAATAAAGAGTTTGCTCATGTTTAGTTTGTTCAAAATTTCACATTTTGGATCGAAAAGATAAGCATTCAAAACTAACATCAAGTCCCTTTCTTATCAGGGACCTTGAAATGCTAAATTCGGATTATTTCAATAGACTCACGTGCCCATTGACCGAAATTCGTTCGTCTGTATAAAGTGTTTTAAATTCAATTTTCCATGTATAGATGCCTTGTGCTACCAATTCACCTCCATACGTTCCATCCCATCCAATGCTTGCGTCGTGACTTTCAAAAATCACTTCTCCCCATCTGTTGTAGATCAACATTTCAAAATCATACTGATCAAATCCTGCCGTAAACACAGGTTGGAAAGTTGGGTTAAAATCATCGTTGTCAGGCGTGAACGCATTTGGCACATAAAAGATAACATCGTCTTTATAAGCAATCACACGATTCATCGAGTCGATGCAGCCGAGTGGCGAAAGTGCATAGAGCGTCACCGTATAACTCGTTGAAACTTCATTTGGATAGGTAATCGTAGGTTCATTGTCAAATACCAGTCCGGCTCCATTTCCAAGATCCCACTGATAATTGGTGGCGCCTGAAGAGTTATTCAAGAAGGTAACATCTGAACTATAAATCGAAATCGTGGACGTTGAAGGCACAAAACTAGCGATTGGGTCCTCTTCGATATAGATATAATCAGCATACGTTTCACTTGCAATACAGCCATTTGTCGAGGTAACCGTTAGCGTTACATCATAAAGTCCAGGCAAATCAAAGCTATAATTAACCACCGAACCTGTGATTTGATTGGCCCCTTCTATGTTCCAAAGACATTCTGAAATACTTCCAGGCGTCGTATTCGTAAATTGAACGTTTAATGGACTACATCCTTCCGTAATGTCTGCAGTAAAGGACACTATTGGACTGGGCTCAACCGTTAAGACCATTTGATCCGAAGCCACACAGCCATTGTTATCCGTTCCAACAACAGTGTAGTTCGCCGTGTTGCTTGGATAAAATTGTACTCCGTTCGTTACACCGTTGTCCCAAACGTAAGTTACGGCACCTGAACCTGTCAATATCGCCATTCCATTGGAACAAATCGTGAAATCATTCCCAGCAGAAACAGAAGGCAAAGGATTTACCACAATGATTTGATTCGCAGTAGTTGGATATGTGCAATTTCCATCCGTGATCGCCGTGATCACATAATTTCCTGCAGCATTTCCTAGGTTCAGTATAGGTCCAGCCCCAGAAGAAGTCATTGGCACACCATTGAGCGTGTAGTTTAACGTCCATGGCGAAAGACCGGTTACCGTAGCTTCAATATCACCAACGGGGTCTCCCTGGCAATACGTTCCTCCACCAGTAAAACTCGTAACAGATGGGTTTCCATTTACGAGAATCGATTGCATACCAGTGGCGGTGTTTGTACAATTGGCATCAGAAATTGCCGTCAAGACATAATCGCCAACCGCATTTCCAAGATTAATTGGAGATCCAGCACCCGATTGTGTGGCAGCAACACCATTCAATGTATAACTAACTGTCCAAGGACCTGTACCACTAACATCTACTAAGATATCTGAAATGGGTACCGCAGGACAGTACACTCCTCCACCTGAAACATTAGTTACCGTTGGTAATGGATGAACTATAATGGTCTCGGTTCCAGCAGCTGCATCTGAACAAATTGCGTCTGTCACACCTGTAATAACATAAACTCCTGCGGCATTTCCCATACTTACAGGAGATGTTGGGCTCGATGCAGTTTGTGGGACTCCGTCAAGGGTAAATCCAATTGTCCAAGGTCCTGTTCCAGTAACGGTCGCTTCAATCGGTGCAACAACATCACTCGCGCAATAGATTCCACCAGCAGAAATAGAAGTCACGGAAGGTAGATTCGCATTCATAAGAATAAGAAGATTTGGAATAGCGGAAGCACAGCCCGTTGCTTGATTTTGAACGTTTATTCCGTTATAACTTCCTGGATTCAAACCTGAGATGATTACATCTCCAGCAACATCAGAGGTCAAAATAATTGGTGCGATCACAGTTCCATCGTCAGTATATCCAACCAAGTAGTTTGTAGATGGATCCAGGCCTGAAAGCGTAATGAAACCATCCGATCCATTACAAGTAGGCGGATTTGTGCCAACTGCCGTATATGATGGCAACGCATTTATTGCAATCGTTTGAGTTCCAATAGCAGCATTCGAACAGTTTGCATCTGTTACGCTTTGAAGCACATAAACACCTGCTGCCGAGCCTAAATTAATTGGACTAGTTGCGCCAGTTGCCGTAGCTGCAACACCGTCAAGTGTATAATCAATCGTCCAAGGTCCAGTTCCCGTCACATTGACCAAGATGGGTGCGGCGACAGCACCAGCACAATAATTCGCGCCTCCATTCATGCCTGTTACAGTTGGCAACGTTGGTGAAGTATAGTTTAAGTTTGCCGTACAGGTTAATTCATCCGTAAAATAAACAGTGACAGAAACTGGCGTGCCATCGGATGGGATACCTGAAATTAAGTAGTTTGTAGGAACATTATCAATGAAAGGTCCAGTAAATGTTTGTGAGTACGTTCCTGAGCCATTGGTTGCTTCTACCACGATTGTTCCTGTTCCAGGATTTAAAAAGTATTCAAAAATACCGCTTATGGAATAAGTACCGCCTGCCTGACACTGATTCACAGTTCCTGTAAATGCGCTGAACTGACACGCACAATTGGCCACGTTAATCGTGATTGCGTCCGACGCTGAACAACCAGTTAATGTGTTTGTGATTGTTCCAGTATAGGTTGTTGCATTCAGTACAGGGCAAACCGTTGGTGTTTGCGAAGTAGAATTGGTCATGTTCGTCGTTGGCGTCCACGCATATGTATAGGATGGCGGCGTACAAGCAATGTTCACATTATCGAGCGCCCAATTGTCGCAACCATTACACGCTGAAAATTGTGGTTGCGCCCATCTGAACATGGTATTCAATGTTTGCGCTGCCACCGGAATAGCAACAGATTGCGCTTGCCATGAATTATTCGTGTCCCAATTGGCTTGATTGTATGTCGCGATGAGTACCCATGTCAAACCACCATTGATGGAATATTGCAGAACCACATTTTCATTCACGTCAGCATTTTCACAAGGAGCACCGCCAGAACCACTATTTCCTATGAAAAGTGAAAAAGAAATATTCGCACACACCGTGGCATCGATTCCAATTGTCGTTGCATTTCGAGGCGCCGTGCCATTAAAATGTAATGCATTCCCAGATACACTTCCGCAATTGGTATTCGCCGTTCCCGCTGAAATCGAACTCCACATGAGCGGATTCTGAGCAGGATTAAAATTGTCTACAATTGAACCAGAGTTGTCATTGAGCAAAACAACGTTCAAATCTGTACATTGTCCGCAGTTAAGGTTTGAATTCAAGGCTGTAACATCAGCAATCAACGGATTTACGGTCACCGTAACAGACGCTGAACAAAGATCAACACCATTGGTGTAATCAACAGTGTAAGTAGTGGTTGTTAGAGGTGAAACAGTTTGAGCCTGCGGATCATTCGATGCGGGTAAGTTGGCCCAATCATACCAATACCCACAATTCGAAGGAATAATGGAAACATTATCTATACCCCAGTGATCGTTGGTTGCACTTGAGGCATTTGGTTGGTGCCATCTGAATCGAGTGGCAGTGGTCCATGCTGCAGGTGGAATATTGAAACAATAGTTTTGCCAACCATATACTGGATTCGTTCCAGCCGTAAA
>JBFYPU010000312.1:0-10588 GCA_041303175.1 Crocinitomicaceae bacterium
TATCACGCAAGAGTGGTTGGCGTTTATTCGCGGTTTGTCTGATGACATTAAACCCAAAACGATGCGCGAAATAGACGATAAATTGGCGTTTAGCCAGAGCGCCAACAGTGCGATCAAATCCGAATGGTTCCAACTTGCCATTCGCGTTGGCTACAAGGACGCTCGCCCATATATTAAGGAACATCTTGTAAAAGTAGGTCGCCGTTGGCTGATCGAGGGCATTTACACGGAACTTGCGAACTCAAAAGACAAAAGCAATCTTGCCTTTGGTAAAAAAGTCTTTGCTGAAGCGAAAGAAAATTATCACTTCGTCTCGCGATCTACGGTTGCGGAGATTTTGGGAGAAGAATAAGAACTATTCCAAGTTTGGAATGCGCAGTATCAAATTCGGGTTTGGACAATATTTCGAAAATTTGATCCTATCTTCTTCTATGCACACCGCTGGATAATCGCCATCGTGAAAATCATCAAGATTCGTCAGTATTTGAAAGTGCAGATGTGGCGCCCAATCGCCGTTTATTGGATAATTCCCTATTTCACAAAGCTTCTGCCCTGTTGAGAATCGATCGCCAGCTTTTAGCGTAAGCGCATCCAAACTTAGATGCCCGTACAGTGTATAAAAGTGGTGATCATCGAGATTGTGCTCCAAAATAATCGTAGGACCATAATCACCTGTTCCTTCATTGTTTTTCACTGAAAAAACTACACCTTCGAAGGGCGCAAAAACAACTGTTCCCGCTTCAATCCACAAATCGATGCCTAAATGCACCGATCTTGGCGTTGACTTTTTATCAAAAATAACACCCCGTTGATAGAGCTTTCGATCTTCCAAGTAACCTCCCACGCCCACGCGAGTAAATGCATCTCGTATGCTCCCGAAAACGAATGCCTCTTGGGCAATTGCGCTTTCTATGATATCGGTGGTCACCAAGTCATTCCCTTTCGAGAAATCCAAAGGCAACGCGTTTTCAATGGTGATTTTAAAATCAAAGATATCGGCGAAACGATCCTGGTGTTTTTCTAAAAATGCTGCTATCATACGTGCGAATTAACTTAAATTTTCTCTATCATGAAAGCAAGTTGAGTCATAATCCTGAGTGAATTCGCTAGGGAAGCGCATCTAGTCCATGCTGCGATTCTTAGCTTGTATAGACAAAAAAAGAGGACCTCGATCCTCTCTGTTCATGTTTACATAGGTTTTAGCCTCTGCGTCGCTCGAGCAATGACATCATCATCAATCCAAGTAATAGACGCTCATCTTCCCCTTTTTCGATACTCGATAATTGCGCCAATTTGAACCGACGTCCCCAAAAAGATGCTTCCTTCGATAAGCGAGCAACGAGCGTTCCGTCCTGACGCTTCACGATGTATCTTGGATTAAAGAAATATCCCGAAAAGAGCCCCAAAAGTGGAACTTCACTGAGCAGAACATCGAAAAATTTCGCCCAAGGATTTTCTTCTTGAATCGTGAATTCAATCTCTCCTTCCGAATCAAAAATCTGATAAAAAGCCTTAAAAATTGATTTTGCGCCTCGTCTGCCAATTCGACCCAAATTTTTACCATCTGAGTCCGTGAACGCATAGTTTGCGTTGAAATCGATTACGCGATCCGCATCGATGGTATACTGCACATGTTGTTTAGATTCATCAGAATAAACGGAGATGGCTTCTTTGAATTTGAACAATTTTTGGCGCACATAACCAACGGTTTTTCCGTTCGCATCTTTCGCCACGAAATCGTTTACGAAACTTGCAATTTTGAATTCGAAGTCCAAAGGAAACATAAATGTTTCCATGGAATTTTCTACGTTGCGGACGCCAGCATCCAATAAATCGTTATCTGTTGACATAGGTTTACGTTTAATGAGGCTATAAGCCAGCCAGTTTTTCTTCTAAAATAGCAATTGTTCCCAACGCGTCCGCTTCTTTTTTACGTTCACTTATTACGACTTGCTCGGGTGCGCTGCTCATAAATTTTTCATTTTCCAATTTGCGACGAACCGATAGCAAGAAGCCTTTGGAATATTCAAGCTCTTTTGTCAATTTTTCTTTCTCAGCTTCCACGTCAATGGATTCGCCAAAAGGTATGTAGTATTCGTTCTGATCTACAATGAATGAATTTGAATTTGGAATTTTATCGAAGGTGTAATCCAAATGCGTCAAATTCCCCATTTTCACGATCACCGAATCAAAATTCGTGTTCAACTCGCCATTTTTCTTTACAAAAAGTTCCAATTTCACCTTGTTAGCAATGTTGTTCTTCGTGCGGATGTTACGGATGTTCGTGATTACTTCTTCTGCCAATGTAAATTGTGATAAGGTTGAATTATCAACCGGTTTGAAATGCGGCCATTCCGCTACGATGATGTCTTCACCATTTCGCTCCGCCAACAAATGCCACAATTCTTCAGCGATGAAAGGACACAATGGGTGAATCAATTTCAATAAATCGGCAAATAGCAACTTCGTTCGAGCTAAGGTCTTGCCATCAATTGGATGCTGGTAGCCCGGTTTGATCATCTCCAAGTACCATGAACAGAAATCCGTCCACACCAATTTGTAGGTCGCCATCAAGGCTTCTGAGATTTTAAATTTATCGAAGTGTTCATTAATAATAGCCAGTTCTTCGTTAAAGCGCGCTTCAAACCATTCAATTGCTCGAACAGAGGATTCGGGTTGCTCCAGATCAGCATTGACTTCCCAAGAGTCCACCAAGCGGAACGCGTTCCACAATTTATTCGTGAAATTTCGTCCTTGCTCGCATTGCGAACTGTCGAAAGGAAGGTCATTTCCGGCTGGTGAAGAAATCAAAATCCCCATTCGGACTCCATCAGCACCATACTTCTGAATCAATTCGATTGGATCGGGTGAATTTCCAAGTTGTTTGGACATTTTTCGTCCCAATTTATCACGAACAATTCCTGTGTAATACACATTTTTAAATGGAATATCGTCCATGTATTCGCACCCTGCAATGATCATTCGAGCAACCCAGAAAAACATGATTTCCGGCGCCGTTACCAAATCATTTGTTGGATAATAATACTTGATTTCTGGGTTATTGGGTTGTGTTAAACCATTGAATACCGAGATTGGCCACAACCAGCTTGAGAACCACGTATCGAGTACATCCTCATCGCGTTTCAATTCGTTTTCAGTGATGTTTCGACCCGATTTATCAATCGCCAATTTCAGCGCCTCTTCACGGGTTTTAGCAACTACAAAATCTTCCATTCCCTCTCCAAAATACCACGCAGGAATTTGGTGTCCCCACCATAACTGACGCGAAATGCACCAATCTTTAACGTTTTCCATCCAGTGACGGTAGGTGTTTTTTAGCTTTTCAGGATAGAAATTGATGTTTCCATTCATCACATTCTCCAACGCGGGAGCGGAAAGTTCTTTCATATCGACGAACCACTGCAGTGACAAGCGCGGCTCAATCGCAGCATTCGTGCGTTCCGAGAATCCTACTTTATTGATGTGATCTTCGGTTTTTACCAAATATCCTTTGTCGTAAAGTTCCTTTTCGATGGACTTACGCGCTTCAAATCGGTCTTGGCCTTGGTAATGCAAGCCTTTATCGTTGATTGTTCCATTGCTGTTTAAGATATCAATGGTTTCTAGGTTGTGCTTTTTTCCAAGTTCATAGTCGTTGGTGTCATGCGCCGGTGTTACCTTCAAACATCCAGTTCCAAACTCCATTTCAACGTATTCATCCAAAATGATCGGAACGGTTCTATTAGCAATTGGAACAATGGCCTGCTTGCCGTGTAAGTGCTTGTATCGTTCATCTTCAGGGTGAATGCAAATCGCAGAATCGCCCAAAATGGTTTCAGGTCGAGTTGTGGCAATCGTCAACCAATCATCATCAGAACCTGCAATTTTGTAGCGAACATGAAACAACTTTGAATTCACCTCCTTGTGCATTACCTCTTCGTCAGAAAGCGCTGTTAGGGCTTCTGGATCCCAGTTCACCATGCGCAAGCCGCGGTAAATCTTTCCTTTTTTATACAGATCAATAAATACATTGAGCACGGATTCCGAATACTCGGGATCCATCGTGAAACTCGTGCGTTCCCAATCGCAGGATGCTCCCAATTTTTTCAATTGTTCGAGGATGATACCACCGTGCTTGTCTTTCCATTCGAAGGCATGAGCCAAAAATTCATCCCGTGTTAAGTCCGACTTTTTGATTCCTTCAGCGCGCAATTTATGCACGACCTTCGCTTCTGTTGCAATTGAAGCATGATCAGTTCCTGGAACCCAACATGCGTTTTTTCCTTGCATCCGAGCTCGGCGCACCAACACATCTTGAATCGTATTGTTCAACATGTGTCCCATGTGCAAAATTCCCGTTACGTTGGGAGGTGGAATGACGACGGTGTATGCTTCACGATCGTCTGGCTCCGAATGAAAATATCCTTTTTCCATCCAGTGTGCATACCATTTCTCCTCTGCCTGTTGTGGCTCATACGTTTTCGGGGTTTCCATCTTCTTAACTATTTGATTCCAAAATTAGCAATTCCGATCAAGAACGCACGCTTCAATTGAAAGCATTATTTTTGAAAGAAAAAAGCGCTATGAAATTTCTTGTCACGACCATCCTTCTCTTGTCATTTTACGGACTTCAATCCTGCATGAAAGGCGAATCAGCTGATTTGGTGATTCACAATGCGCGCGTCCATACGATGAATGAAAACATGGACGTCTTCGATGCTATTGCGATTAAAGACGGGAAAATTATCGAAGTTGGACCAGAGCGACAAATCTTAAATAAATACAGTGCGGATGAATACATTGACGCGGAACTCAAAGACGTTTATCCTGGATTAACAGACGGTCATGGACATTTATTGCCATACGCGCGGCAGCAACTGAGCGTGGATTTGGTGGGTTGTAAATCGTATGACGAAATGGTGTTGCGAATTAAAAAGTACCAAGGAAAACACAAGCGCGCTTTCATAATTGGAAGAGGCTGGGATCAATCCTTGTGGGAAGAGGAAGAATTGCCAACGAATGAACAACTCAATAGCGTTTTTCCAAATCTTCCGATAGCGTTAGTGCGCATTGATGGACATGCCATGCTGGTGAACGACAAACTTCTGAAGCTATCTAACATCACGGAGAAAGTGAACGCAAATCCCGAGAAATTTGTGGGTGGCGAAGTGGTGAAGGATTCAACGGGAAAAGCAACTGGGCTCATCATAGATAACGCCATGAATCCGATCTTCGCTCTGATGCCTGAATTTCCGCAAAACGAACTCAACCAAGCCATAAAGGATATTCAAACAGAATTGTTTAGCTACGGAATCACAGGTGTTCACGATGCTGGTTTGTCTTCAAAGGATCGGAAAACAATTGAAAAATGGGTCAACCAGCGTGTATTGAAATTGAATATTTACGGAATGCTTTTACCTGATCCTGAAAACATTGCGTTTGCCACTCAACACGGTGTTTATGAAAATAAAAATCTCTTGATTCGAAGTTTCAAGGTATACGGAGATGGAGCAGTTGGAAGTCGTGGAGCATTTATGAAAGAAGAATATGCCGATCAACACGGACATTTTGGTCACCTTACCACACCCGTTTCAGAAATTCAGCGCATTGCTGATCTGTGCGAAAAAGTAGGCTACCAGATGAACACACACGCGATCGGAGATTCGACCAATCGGATTTTATTCGAAATGTATGCCAAGGTATACGGACGCAACAATGATTATCGCTGGAGGATAGAACACGCCCAACACATCGATCCAGCTGATTTCGACCTGTTTGAAGCATCACATGCGTTTGCGAGTGTACAGCCAACTCACGCAACCACTGATCAACGCTGGGCTGTTACACGTTTGGGTGAAAAGCGAATGGTTGGATCGTATGCCTACAAAACACTGATGGAACGTTGTGGAATATTAATCATTGGAACCGATTTCCCGGTTGAATATACCGATCCATTTCGTACGATTCACTCGGCAACGAACCGCAAAACGGAGGACAACTATCCAGCTGATGGATTTTTGGCAAGTGAGGCAATTACATTGGAGGAATGTCTAAAAGGAATGACGATTTGGGCAGCGTTGGGCGCATTTCAAGAGAACAAATTGGGCACACTTGAAAAAGGAAAAGACGCAACCTTGGTTATCTTTGAGGAAGCAATTGTGGCTCAGGGAACCTTTAAAAACAACTTCGCGAATACGGTATATATCGCGGGCGAAAAGGTTTATAGTGTTGATTAGATTGTTGGATCGTTAGATTGTTGGATCGTTAGATTGTTGGATCATCAGAGAATCGGAAAATCAATCCCAAAACAAAAGGCTCATCTTTTCAGACAAGCCTTTTATCAAACGAGAATCAACTTACCAAACCAGAAAAGGAAGTTGAACCAAGGAGTTTAGAACGATGGACACGAAATTGTTCTGAATGACAACGGTTTATCCTTGCAATTCAGATTGAAGCCAAGGCTGATTTCGTGTGCACCACCAGAAGTTGCGTTGTTCAATTTTGAAACAGTAACGTCGTAACTATAACCAATTTTGAATTTCGCAGTGTTCACACCGAGTGTAAGGATAAACGCATCGCGATTTCTAAACCAAGCACCCGCTGTGAATGCGCCATATTTAACGTAGGTTCCAATGTTCAACTGTTGGAAACCATTTTGATAGCTATAAATTACCGATGGCATAATCGCTGTTTGATTTGAATACTGCGATTGTTTCCCCAAAGCGATGTAAGCAGAGGTGTGCGCTGTGAAACGCATCGGCAGTTTGGAGTCACCAATAATCATGGATTCATTAGGTCGATTAAGGTGCTGTGCAACGAATCCGACATTGAACACTTTATTGAAAAGAACTGTTCCTGCTGAAGCATCGAAGAAGCCACGTGTTCCACCACGTGGTACATCACCTGTCGCATAAATAAATCCACGTCGCGGGTCGATCATATCACCGAAAGTCAATTTATCCCAATCGAGGAATTTCACCCAATAATTGGCTTTTGCACCAAAGTTCATGGTCCATTTTCGTCCTAATTTCAGGTGATATGAATACATGACGCCCAATTGTGAAGAATTGATCGTTTTCGCTTGAATATCGTGCACAGCCAATACGCCAAATCCACCATTGATATTCTTGAAATAACTATCATACCCTGCAGCATAGGAAACATAGGAGCCAGAAAGCGAAGGCCACTGGTTTCTATAATTCATTGCAATTCGTGGGCAACCACTTGACCCGGCCAGCGCAGGATTTAGATAAATCGGATTCGCATAGAACTGCGTAAATTCCAAATCTTGTGCATGAGCACTCACCCCACCTACAACCACTAACATCAAACTCAAAATATACTTCATACCGACTGTTATTACGTGTTACTAATTTAGTTTCTGAATTGGTTCCGCTTTCCTACAAATCGAAGTGTGACTTGATGAGAAAGGGCTTTTTCAGATAACATTCTACTTTGTGTATAATCCACATTATACAGCATACTAAAGTGATCAAATCTAATGCCTAAAGATGCGGCTGGTTCCAAATTGGTAGAGGTTGCCGCACCAATAACGAGCCAATTCCAGCTAAAACTTGCACCGGCCCATGCTTCAGATAGACGTTCATTCTTCTGATAAAGGATGTATGGAGAAAATTTTAATTTCTCGTTTCGAGACATCCAATCCGTCCCAACCGTTGCTGTGAAGTAATTTTGGGCTCTACGTGGATCGCTCCAATTGTTGTCGTAGAGATTGTCTTTGTGCTTGAATAAATTATCCACTTGAACACCAGCGAAGAACCATTTCGTGTTGACGAGCATTCCCAAGCCGAGGTCTTTGTACCATAAATTTTTACCAATTGGTGAACCACCGTTTGGATAGAATGCGTGTTCATTTCCGCGCTCCAATTCCACCATTTCAACGTCCGAAAGTTGATCAGCGTTCAGTTGCTTGTTGCCCATTTTCACACGAACAGACGGTTCCACAGAAATAAACCGCGACACAGAAATTTTAGGTGAATACGTCAACGCTGCCTGTCCAACTTGGATCCCACCATCTTTATACCATTGATGATTCAATTGCAATCCCCATCCACCTCGTATCTCACTCGAATAGCCATCCACGGAAAGTTGATTGGTCATTTGTTCATTCTCTCTTCCAAGCCATTGAACACGCGATGTTGTTTGAACACGGGTCGCAATCAATGTTCCAGCAGAACTGAAACTAATGTCACTTGAGGTCAATCCAGGAACATGGTAAAGTGGCTCGCGCGAATTTTTGAGCGCGATTGGTGAACTCATCATTCGATCCAAATTGCGAGCAAACGAATTCAAGCGATCTTTGAAAGATGGTTTTTTGTAGCTTGATTTGAGTGAGGTGAAGGCAACATTCGTGCGCGTGCGGTTTGGATTCCATTTGCTGCCACCGAACGGATCGTCGTTTGACGTCGTTTTGATTTCTGTGACCTCCGAAGTGATCAACTCCTCCGGTTTCTTTTCACTGGTAATCAGAGTACTTATTTCATCCGTATTGGTTGTTTCTGTCGCTTCAACTTTTAGCGCATTGATTCCCGCAACATCCTGAAGTTCGGTATTCGAATTGTCAATCGCCACATCTGTTAGCAATGTATTTTCTATTGGATGGGATTCCGTAAAGGCAATTTCATCGATAGAGCTGGTCTCTGTAATTGATGGTGATAGAAACACGTTGCGTGCTGAAACCTGATTTCGTTTCGCACTCGCAACATCTTTTAGATTCAGTGCGAAAGCGTGTTGATCTGAAGCAGCATCGAACCCAACATACCCTGTCTTTCTGTTCGTTTGCCTTCTAGAACCTTCTGTTTGAATTACATTGATCTGTTTAAACAACTCCCGCTTCAACTCAATATTTTGAGTCGCAATCGATTGTTGTGTCGTTTCAACTTCGGACGTTCCATTCCAAAAAAGATAGGATGTTGTTCCAGCGAAGAGCAAGAAAAAAGCCATGAGACCGAAAGCAGCGACAGGTTTGCGTCTTCTTTCCAAGGAAGCCACCTCAGGATACACATAGGTATGTTTGTCTACCTTAGCCATTTCCCACATATCACGATCCACGTCTAGTTCCGGATTTCGGAGCAAGAACAGATCCAATTGCTCGAGTTGCTCAGGGGATAAATTCCCTTCTGCTCGTTCGAACAACCATAGGTCAATATTTGAAAACGATGGATTACTCATACTAGCTCTACCATTCCTTTTAACTGCTTTTTAATTTTCTTTCGTGCTCTGAACAAATACACTTTCACTTGTGATTCAGATAAATCTAAAATGTCGCCAATTTCCTTGTAAGAGTAGTCCTCTAGGTCGCGCAACAAAATCACACTTTTTTGAATGGGAGGCAAAATGCTCACCGCTCGATCCACCACTTGATTCGATTCGAAGCGATTCGACTGGGAACTTCCAGTATCGTACTTCGACATTTGATCAGTCAACATCATCCTCCCTTTTCGGGTAGCGAAATTGATCATGGCATTGTGAGCGGTTGTAAACATCCACGATTTTGATTTCGCGAATTCCACTTTACTTCTATTCAACCAAAGTTTTTCGAAAACATCTTGCACAATATCTTTTGCGTCATCCTCATTTCTGAGAAAACGAATAGCATATCCGAATAAATTTCCGGCTTGCTCTTTTACGACGATATTGTACTCGTTTCTTTTCAAATTTGTTCAGATCTCAGCAGTTAAAACAAACAAAGACCTACTATTGTTACACCAACATAACTTTATTTTCACCCTTTTGATACACTTATGCGCCGTGCTTTACCCAAAGGTGCTTTTCATCTAACGGAATAGATTTACCATCGAACATTTTTTTGTACTTTTTTTATTAAATTCGTCCTACACAGAAACTCCAGAAAATGATTGAAGCTAAACGACTTTTCGATGTACCACATTATCAATTGAAGGCACATCCCAATAAAAATATGTTTGTAACCAAGACAAACGGAAATTGGGTAGGTGTATCAACCGCAGATTTCTTAGATGAGGTAATGCGCATATCACGTGGACTAATTTCTATGGGTGTTGAAGCAGGCGATATGATCGGCTTGGTTTCAAGTACACGGTATGAATGGAATGTGATGGACATTGCGATTCAGCAAGTTGGAGCCATTGTCGTACCATTTTATCCCAATATTTCGGAAAACGATTACCGTTACATCTTCAACGACGCAGGAATAAAGTTGTGCGTAGTTGCAGATGAAGAATTGCACATCAAAATTTCAAATATTCAGGATACCACGCCTACATTGGAGCACATTTTCACCATGGACGATGATGTGCCTGGCGCAAAACATTGGTCGGAAATCAAGAATGGCATGGATTCGGTTTCAGAAGCGGACGTGCACGCTCGAATGGAAAAAGTGGATTATGAAGACTTGGCAACCATTATTTACACCTCTGGAACCACTGGAAATCCAAAAGGCGTAATGCTTTCCCACAAAAATATCCTCTCAAATGTCGAAGCATGCATCGAACCCATTCCAGCGGATAAAAATTCGAAAGTGTTGACTTTCTTGCCTGTGTGCCACATTTATGAGCGCATGTTGCATTATTTATATATGTACCTGGGC
>JBFYPU010000313.1:0-4121 GCA_041303175.1 Crocinitomicaceae bacterium
ATCATTTTTACCTGAAAAACGTCAAAATCTACTCTTTTCAGCTACGTTGAGCCCACATATTGAAAACGTTCGTCAAGTGCTGTTGCTGGATCCGTTGGTGATTCAAATTGCGCACGAAGCAGACGCGATTGATTTGATCATTCAATCTGCCTATTCGGTGAAACTGGAACAAAAAGGTCCGTTGTTGCGCCAATTGATCATCGACAAAAAGATGAAACAAGTATTGATTTTCACTTCATCAGTGCATCAAGCGGACGTTGTCGCGGAAAAATTGAACAAACATCACATCGACGCACGCGCCATTCATAGTAAAAAAATTCAGAGTGCACGGAACGAATACCTTTCCAACTTCAAGCGCGGAAAATTGCGTGTGTTGGTGGCAACGGATTTGCTCGCACGCGGGATCGATATCCAATTTCTGCCTTTTGTGATCAACTATGAATTGCCGCGATCACCCAAAGATTTTGTCCACCGAATTGGTCGAACGGGACGCGCCGAAAACCCTGGTGAAGCCATTTCATTTGTTACGACAGACGATGAACACCACTTCGGTGTGATTCAAAAGAAGATGAAGAAATCTGTGGATCTGATTGATAGAAGCGTTGTAGAAGAGATCTTGAAGAGTAAATCCTAAAAACGAACAAGTACTTTACGTTCTAATCGTGTCGTCATACAATCTTGCGGCAGTTACTCCTTTTGTTCCGTCATCACACTCCTCTAAAAGAATCTGAAAAAAATTTAAAATCGAGTCCATTAAAGCCGTTAATCAATTAATAATCAATAAGTTTGGAGTGTGTGTTTATTTCCTAAACAAGTAGTTCATCTTACTAGCTTAATACCCCTTAGTGCATCCCACTCACATACTCCATCGAATATGTTTCTAAACGTTCGGCATACATACTAGCATTCAGTATAAATAAATACGGTAATTCCCACGCCTTCACCCAAACTTCTTCATTGAATTTGTTATCTGGGTGTTGAAAACGTGTTTTATCTCCTAGGGAAAGTTCAACGCAAATTCCAATTAGTCCTAAGCGGGAACGGACATAATTTTCAAGCCCACAGCCATAATCGGAAGGGTTTTTGGAAATCGTAGATGCGCGAAATCCTGAAACAATTGCAGCTTTTTCAATGATTTCTGAATCGACATTCTGAAAAATGGGATGTGTCTTTGAATCTGCCCAAAAAAAGATATTGCCTTTCGTATGAAAAGAGGCTGTGATCAGAGGCTTATTCAAGTTGACAAATTGCTGGATATTTTGCGTTTCAATGGGTTCGGCAGGTTTGGTTCCTTTGTATCCTTCTGAAGCTGGACTCTGATGAAATGCTCCTCCCTTTTTCACAGCGAAATTACCGTCATCAAAACTAGAATTGAGGTCAGTTCCTCGACCATTGGCCTTCCATTCTCGGTAAGAATCCTCAAGAATAATGGAATCTTTCACCAACGCAAATGAATCTTCAATTCCTATCCAATCTTCGTGTGCGATTTTTAGACCATCTGGATTGGCAACTGGCGTAATGTAAATATCAATGGAATCGAGCATCAATACGGCATTGGGATAAAGATTGCTTTTTCCATCCATGGATAACAAATACACATTCAGAAATTTCATGAGTAATTTGGAACTGTAATCCTCTCGCCCATGAATGTTTCCAACCAAATAAACACAGCGTTTTTTGGGAACTGATCGTCCGATCCGAACCGTTTTTAGGTCCAATCCAAATTCCGATTTACCAATATTAACCGGATGCACCACTGCTGGATAGTTCTGCTGAAAATAGTCCAAATCATGGCAAATCATGTCATACGTATACTTTGCTGTATCTTCTACTACATAGTAGGTAATAAGCGAATCATTGATCAAAAAGTCAAACAACGGGGGAATAATAGAATCGTGTAAAATGAAATCGTGAACAAGCGTGTCTTCCTGTTGAAGTCTATCCAATTGAACGATCACTTTTGTTGTTGTTGATTTTACGCCCATAGAAAATACTTCAGTTGAACCAATCAACAGCACTAGCAGAATAATTAATGAGGCGATTCCAATTTTCATTTGAACAGATCAATCATGTTAACAAGGAGCTTTTTTCTAAAAATGAAAAAAAAACAAATGGTTACAACGAATGAACTAAAAAAAATGCAATCGAGGTAGATATTCGTGTTCTTTTAAGTAGAATTAGCCTCTTATTTCAGACCGTTTTATCGAGTAACCCTAATTGTTCCAAATGATCCCAAAATCAGGATAACTTTTAGAAACGGATTGGGCTTTCAAAATTGTCTTGGAGTGGAAGATAACGTGCCAGCAATTGCCAAACACAGAGCAATTAGCGGCGTGCAAAAAACTCATGAACGCTTTATCTCCTTGTAAACTATATAGGCGTAAACGACTTAATGCTATTTCATGACCAATTGCAACGGCCACTAACCAATAGCTTTCAGAACTCCAATCTGCATCAATTTGATAAGGTGTAGCTTGGTAGAATTCACCTACTTCAATTCAACAATCACCTCATTTTTCCGACCAATGAGATCATACGGTGGATTATAGCCCAAGAAGAAATACGTGTTCGTGTGAGCAATTCCTTCCGCATTCAATGCAGCGACTAGCCGTTTTTTATACTTCTCAATCTTCTCAGAATCCGCCCAACCACCAAAGGTTATTGCTGCGACGCGCTTTTCAGGTTCTTCATGAATCTTTATCGAAGATTGATTGGGTTTTGGAAGGTCTTCCCGTTTGATATTTTTCGGAACCATGAACATCATCGTCATCGAATCTTCAATGGACATGGCCACTGGTGAGGTCATTGCGATCTTTTCGCGCTTGTCGTTTCCACCAAAAATATAGCCCGCCAAAATGGAGAATCCACGATTCGCAGCTTCTTTGTAATCGCCTGTTGGCAATTGAACCGTTGTAAATAAGCTCGCTTCGTACTTCCTCACTTCAAATTCGTCGTATTTTTTCTCAACCGAGTACGGGTAACTTTCGATACTGCTTCTGCTACTCATGGCATAAATTTGAACAATCACGACGAGCAACACAATCACTCCCACTACTATCAACACTACTTTCATCTCATCTGGATTTATACGAATGTAAGCAAGTTAATTGGATTCCTGGCAGAATCCTTCCAGCCTCACTCCTTCCCCGTTCGCTCAACGCGCTGAACGCCTTCCACTTGCTCAAATTTCGCCATCAAGCTGCTCAAATGCTCCGTGTCATAAACCATCACGGTCATTTTGCCTTCAAAAATCCCGTCATTCGTTTCGAAGGAAATGGAGCGCATGTTCACGTTGTGCTCGTTGGAGATGATTTGTGTGAGTTGGTTCACGATGCCAACGCGGTCGATTCCGTATACCGTAATTGCGGCAATGTTCTCGCGAATTTCGGTTGCCTTCCACTTCGCTTTCAAACAGCGATACGCCATTTTTGACATCAAGTGTTCGGCATTCGGGCAATTGTTTCGGTGGATTTTGATTCCTTCACTGATCGTTACAAAGCCAAAAACTTCATCCCCCGGAATCGGATTGCAGCATTGTGACAATTTGTAATCAATATTTTTGAAATCCTCGCCAATCACGATCGTATCATCCTTTTTGTCGATTTTCTCGTAAATCTCCTTCGATTTTTTACGCGTCGACTTCGGCTTGTCGGATTGAAGCAACCCATTGACATTCTCAATTTCACGCAACTTTTTGAGGTCAATTTTACCTTTTGCAATGCGGAAATAGAGTTCTGTTGCGCCCGGAACTTTGTAGAACCGTTCGAGGATTGAAATATTTTCTGAAACGAAACGAATGTTGTGCTGGCGGAATTTTCGGTCCAAAATTTCCTTGCCATCAAGCGCAATGGTTTTGAGCTCTTCGTTAAGCGAATTCTTGATTTTTTGACGCGCTCTTGCCGTTACTACGAAGCGCAACCATTCTTCATTGGGCTTTTGTTTCGTGGAGGTGATGATGTCCACCTGATCGCCACTTTGCAATTGGTAACTCAGAGGCACCAAGCGGTTATTTACCTTCGCACCGATGCATTTATCGCCAATCTGCGTGTGAATGTCATAGGCGAAATCCAAAATTGTGGCACCTCTTGGCAACACGCGAAGATCTCCCTTCGGAGTAAAGA
>JBFYPU010000314.1:0-9505 GCA_041303175.1 Crocinitomicaceae bacterium
TTTCAGCAGTCTGGCACCATTTTATTTATTGATGAAATTCACCGATTTTCGAAAGCCCAACAAGATTCCTTGCTGGGAGCAGTGGAGAAAGGAACAGTCACATTGATTGGTGCGACGACTGAAAACCCTTCATTTGAAGTTATTTCAGCACTCCTCTCCCGTTGCCAAGTATATACACTCAAGGAACACACAAAGGAATCGCTAACGGAAATCTTGTACTCCGCGATCGCGCACGACGAAATGTTGCAAAAAAAGCAGATCAAACTCAAAGAAATTGACGCGCTTCTGGCGATTTCTGGTGGAGATGCGCGAAAATTACTCAATGTCTTTGAAATCATCGTTGGCACATTTAAACAGGAAACGGACATTGTCATTGATAATGCCTTGGTTCATGCCACGGCGCAGCAAAGCGTGGCGTCGTACGACAAAGACGGTGAACAGCATTACGATATTATTTCAGCCTTTATTAAGTCCATTCGCGGGAGTGATCCCAACGCAGCTGTATACTGGCTTGCGCGCATGGTTGAAGGTGGTGAAGATCCAAAATTTATTGCCCGTCGCTTGATTATTTCTGCATCAGAAGACATTGGTTTAGCGAATCCGAATGCATTATTGATGGCGAATAACTGTTTTCAAGCCGTTCAAGCTGTAGGCTGGCCTGAAGCACGAATTATTTTATCCCAATGCACGATTTATTTGGCCAGTTCACCCAAAGGAAATGCGGCATACATAGCGATTAACGAAGCACAACGCACAGTGAAAGAAACTGGTAATCTCGGTGTTCCGCTCCCTCTTCGCAACGCACCTACAAAGTTGATGAAAGAACTCGGATACGGCGAAGGATACAAATATTCACACGACTTTCCAGGAAATTTTGCCGCTCAAGAATTTATGCCAAGTGAACTCACGCAGGTCAACTTTTATGCGGCTGGAAGTAACCCAAAAGAACGCGAAATTGAAGAGATCATTCATCGCTTGTGGGGAAATAAATACCGAAAATGATCTTCGCAGCACTCGCATATTACCTGTTGGTGATCCCACTCTCGATCCTGCCATTACCCATTCTATACGTGTTTACGGATTTTTTCTACCTTCTCATTATCACCATCATACCCTATCGAAAAAGTGTGATTGAAGGAAATTTGAAACGCAGTTTTCCGGAAAAGTCAGAGAAGGAATTGAAGCGAGTTAAACGTGCCTATTATCGACACTTTACCAACCTACTCGCCGAAGGAATTAAGAATTTAAGCATTTCAAAAGCTTGGTTAAAGCGAAGATTTGTTGTGAAAAATCCAGCTGTCATGGAAGAACTGGCGAAAAAGGGGAAGAATGTGCTTCTTGTTTCGGGTCACTACAACAATTGGGAATGGTTGATTTCTGCACAACCGTTCCTGTTCCCCTTCAAAGCATACGGAATTGGCATGCCTCTTTCGTCAAAATTTTGGGACAAACGAATCAATGCGCGACGATCAAGATTTGGTATGAACGTGATCCACGCTGGTAATTACAAATCTGCCTTGACCGCCGATTCGGATGAATTGAACGCCGTCTTGGTGCTCTCGGATCAATCTCCTGGAGATGCACGAAAAAGTTACTGGACGCGCTTTTTACAGCAAGAAACGGCGGTACTTTTTGGAGCAGAAATGTTGGCAAACGAATTGGACTATGCTGTTGTTTTCTTCACCACACGCAGAAAAAAACGAGGGTACTACGAAATGGAATTGCAATTGATTACAGATCAACCGAAAACGCTATCTTGGGGCGAAATTACGGAGCGGCATGTGCGACTTTTGGAAATGGAAATCATTGAAAATCCGGAGTTTTGGCTTTGGTCACACAAACGATGGAAACGCTCTATTCCAGAAGATTTGGAAGCATTAAAACAACAACAACGTGAAAAATTCAACCAAAAATATCGTTCTTAGTTTTCTATGTATTGTGCTCTCCATGAGCTGTTTTGGTCAAATTAAAACGAAAAAATACGTTCGAAAAAACAAGAAAGCTCCTACCTTGTTTTGTGAAAACGCCTCGGTGTATGCACGTGGATTATTGGTGGAGAATCAGCGTATTTTTACAGGAAATTCCGATGGAACGCTCTATTATTTCAATACCGAAAAACAAACGGTTCAAATGCTCTTTCACCTCGATGATTTCGTGGAAATGCGCGACATTGAGCGTTCTGGGGATTTCATCATGGGCATTCAAAGTGGTGACAACGGGAAAATCGTTCGCATCAGCAATGGCGGTGCAACCAAAATCATTCAGCCAGAAATGTGGAAAGGTGTGTTTCTAGACGGAATGGACTTTATTGGCAATCGAGGCTTTTTGATGGGCGACCCTGTGAACGGTAAATTCAGTCTTTATCACACGAATGACGGTGGATTGAACTGGACAAGTTGTGAAGGTAGCATTGAAGCCAAAGAAGGAGAAGCTGGGTTTGCAGCGAGTGGAACGAATGTTCAACTCCTAAACGATAGCACCTATATTTTCATCTCGGGTGGATCACAAAGCCGATATTTCAAATCAACCGACAATGGTAAAACGTGGCAGGATGTTGTATTGCCCTACTATCCCGGTGAAGGATCAGGTGCATTTTCCATTCATTTTTCCAACGACAGCATCGGCATGATTGTAGGCGGAGATTATACCAATCCCGACTTATTGTTGAATGCAAGTTTTTATACGGATGACGGAGGTGAAAGCTGGTTCAATCCAGAAAATCCCCCACGTGGATATCGCTCATGCGTGTATGAAACGAAAGGAATTTATTACACCTGTGGACAAAATGGAATTGACTTCTCAACCGATGGTGGAAAAAACTGGACGCCCTTTGCAGATGGCAATTTCTTCTCGCTAGGATCAACCGAAACGCAACTTATTGCGACAACAACAGAAGGCAGAATTCAACTTTTTGATTTATTCGAATAACTGACGAACAAAAATGACGTTGGAATTAGTACTTTTATTCGATTTCTTACCAAATAGTAACTTTTGAACAGCAGCAATACATCAACCGAGTATGCCTTAGGCGTGGATATTGGCGGAACAAATACCGTTTACGGAATCTGCGACAAAAATGGCAAATTGATATACGAATCGTCCGTACACACAACACTTTATGGCAACGCTCAAGCGCTTGTTGATGCTATTCATGAAGACTTGACAACAAAAGATCTAGTGTCCACGCTTGTGGGTATTGGCGTTGGCGCACCGAATGGAAATTATTATTCAGGAACCATTGAATTTGCACCTAACCTAAAATGGAAGGGCATCATTCCACTTGCCGAGATGTTTACAAATACATTTGGCGTGAATGCCGTATTAACGAATGACGCAAATGCTGCCGCGATCGGCGAAATGGTATATGGAAACGCGCGTGATCTCTCTCATTTTGTGACCGTTACCTTAGGAACTGGCTTAGGCAGTGGAATTATAATCAACCGTGAATTGCTCTACGGTCACGATGGATTTGCTGGCGAATATGGTCATATTCAAGTGATTCCAAACGGAAGGAAATGTGGTTGCGGTCGTCATGGATGCCTGGAAACGTATGTATCCGCTACCGGGGTTGTTCGGTCAATCGACGAACTTCCATCAGACGCAAAAGCGATATCAGCATTGAATACAGACGCACATTTCACTGCACAGGACGTATTCGAACTGGCGTTAAACGGAGATACTTTCGCGAAAGAAATTATTGAATTCACTGAAAGAACATTGGGAAAGGCCTTGGCTGATTTTACTTGTTTTTCGAGTCCTCAGGCCTATGTACTTTTTGGAGGAATCGCTCAAAACGGTCAAGCCTTTGCAGAGAAAGTGAAAACCTATATGGAAGAACAGATGCTGAACATCTACAAAAACAAAGTGGAAATTAGAATTTCTTCACTTCATGACAAAACCGCGGCCGTTCTGGGTGCAGCCTCACTTGTTTGGAACGAACGAAAAAAATTATGACAAAACTTATTGGCCTTTTTTTCACGCTTTTTGTGTTCACTTCGGTGGGGCAAATTGACGAATTGAAACGTGCACAAGATACTCGTAAAGCGCAATTTACGCGTGAAGAAAGTGCTCACACCCTGTCCAAAACGATCTATGTTGATCCATTCATTGGAACGGGCGGTCACGGACACACCTATCCTGGTGCTGCTGCTCCATTTGGGATGATGCAATTAAGTCCCGACACGCGTCACGATGGCTGGGACGGCTGCTCGGGGTATCATTATTCCGATTCAATTGTGTACGGTTTTAGCCATACGCACCTAAGTGGCACAGGCGTTCCGGATTATTGTGATTTGCTTGTTGTTCCACAAGTTGGTAGCCCAAAAATTGATCCTGGCTACTCTACAAAAGATGGCTATGGTTCTCGCTTTTCGCATGAAACGGAAAATGCACATCCGGGCTATTACGACGTAAAGCTTCTCGATGAAAACATTGATGTTCGTCTCACCGTTACTGAACGCTGCGGAATGCACGAATACACCTTTAACGAAGAAGAAGGAAAACGCTACATTTTGATTGACTTGGACCATAGAGACCGCGTGTTGGATGCCAAGCTTGACGTTGTGGACAAACATACCATTCAAGGTTATCGCATTTCAGAAAGTTGGGCCAGCGAACAGCATTTCTATTTTTATATCCAAAGCGACATCTCTTTCAAAAAGACGCAAATCATCA
Organism: Crocinitomicaceae bacterium; assembly: GCA_041303175.1. Classification (GTDB taxonomy): domain Bacteria; phylum Bacteroidota; class Bacteroidia; order Flavobacteriales_D; family Crocinitomicaceae; genus UBA4466. Next base: position 4,675 of record JBFYPU010000314.1, read on the forward strand.
CCAAAAACGGCAAGCATAAATTGCTGATCAGCTTTCCGATGGGAACAAAAAAAGTCACCCTGAAAGTTGGGATGTCGGCCGTGGATGAAGCTGGCGCAAAACGAAACCTTGAAACGGAAATGCCCGAATGGAATTTCGATGTGCTACGAAATGCCGTGAACGCAAAATGGCAGCAAGAGCTCGGCAGAATCAACGTCACATCGACGAACAGAGAAACACTCATTACTTTCTACACCGCTCTTTATCACTCCTTTTTGGCTCCCAATCTTTTCAATGATGTGGACGGACGCTACCGCGGGCGAGACAAACAGATACACACATTAACCGATCTCAATCAACAACAATTTACCGTTTTCTCCTTATGGGACACCTACCGCGCGACACATCCACTTTTTACCCTGACACAACAAAGGCGCACCGTAGATTTTATGCAAACCTTTCAACGCCAATTTGAACAAGTTGGAGATTTGCCAGTATGGGAACTCGCTGGAAACGAGACGGAATGCATGATTGGTTACCACAGCGTATCTGTTCTAGCGGATGCTTTTATCAAAGGAATTGGTGGCGAATTGGATCAAAAGACGTTGCTTGATCAAATGCTCGCGACCTCCAACTACGATGAATTTGGCAAAGTGGGTTATGCTAAAAATGGATTTATTGATATCGGTCACGAACCCGAATCGGTATCCAAAACCTTGGAATATGCCTACGATGATTTCTGTATCGCAAAGCTTCTTGAGTCGGAAGGCACTCTCCCTGAGATCCAACAAATCTATGAAGAACGTTCGATGAATTTCATCAATGTATTTGATCCTTCTACAAAATTCATGCGCGGCAGACGAAGCGGTCAATGGTTCAGTCCATTCGATCCAGCAGAAGTAAATTTCAATTATACCGAAGCGAACAGTTGGCAATATTCGCTTTACGCACCTCATGCTGTTGGCGTACTTACAGATTTGTTGGGCGGAAAAGATTCCTTGGAACATTGGCTCGATCGCTTGTTTACTACAGAATCGAATCTTTCGGGTCGGCATCAAGTCGACATCACAGGCTTGATTGGACAATACGCCCATGGTAACGAACCCTCGCACCACATCGCCTATTTGTACAACTATACAAATGCTCCTTACAAAACGCAGCTATACGTCGATCGAATTTTGAAAGAAATGTACTCCATTCAACCCGACGGACTTTCTGGAAATGAAGACTGTGGACAAATGTCGTCTTGGTATGTTTTAAGTTCAATGGGGCTCTATCAAATTGCTCCTGGTAATCCATACTATGAATTTGGTCGTCCAATAATGGATCAAGCAACACTTAAACTGGAAAACGGTAAACAATTCACAATCAAGTGCATCAACAACTCTGCTGAGAATCTTTACATTCAAGACATCATGCTTAACGGCAAACGAATTGATCAGCATTACATATCGCACGAGACAATTATGGCGGGTGGCACATTGGAATTTACGATGGGTTCAAATCCAATTTTGAACCGAAGTTTCTTAAAACACGCCCCTACGATTTCAGAATTACCAGAGCGATTTGTTTCCGCTCCTTACATTGAACAAGAAGCCCGCGTTTTTGATGAATCCATGGAGATTTCATTGGGAACGGCATTACCAGCGAATCAAGAAATTTTTTACACCTTGGATGGCACAATTCCCAACGGCACTTCTGCACGGTACTCCAACCCCATCAGCATTCGAGAAAATACCACATTGAACGCAATTTCGTACAATGGCACAAACGCGAGTGCCGTGATCACCAACTCATTTTTGAAACGCGACAACACCGTTTCGATTCAATTGTTCTCTGAATACGCCAACCAATATGCTGCAGGCGGCGAGTATTCACTCATTGATGGAATTATTGGTGGCAACGAATTTAGAACCGGTGATTGGCAAGGTTACTGGGCTCAAGACATCGTCACAGAAATCAGTTTCGCAGGTGGAAAATCGATCTCGGAAATTGGAATTGGATGCTTGAGCGACATGAAATCGTGGGTATTTCTTCCGAAAGAAGTTGTGTTTGAAGGAACAACTGATGGAACGAACTATGAACGAATTGGTTCACAATTATTTACTACTGAATCGATCGAAGATATGGCGCCTCACAAAGTGACCGCCCTTGTAAATACGGATGCGACAAAATCGTATAAAACAATTCGGATCACCGTGAAGAACAGCGGTAAATGTCCTGCGTGGCACCTCGGAAATGGGAATGACACATGGCTGTTTGTAGACGAGATTGTATTTAAATGAAAAACAGCGAACGCGGGTGGAACATCCTCCTTCTAATATGTATTGCGTTTGTAACCATACCGGTTTTCACGCGAGAGCACAAACCTGGAGATAGCATAGGTGCTCTTTTTTCAAATCCTGGTTTTCTTTTATTTTTTATTCCGTCGGTTATTGCGATTCTCATTTTTGTAATTCGTAGTGAAATGCGACGAAGGTTAGAGAGTAAATGGAAATCGCCAACTTTCGATAACGAACAGCCTTACAACGAAGACACCTTGCTTCGAGTGTATATTCGCTTGAGCGGTGCCATGCTTCGAAAAGATCGAGATGATTTAAAAGGCAAACTGGTGTATTTGCACCGCTATTTCCGAAAGAACTTTCAAAACAGCTATGTAGATTTTGGTAATTTATTACGGATCTCGATGGCCAATCCAATTGACTTAAACAGTCTTTCTCCTTGGATTTTACGCCACTTACCTAGTGGATCGCACCGCTCTCAAATTATTTATTTCTTGGCTGGATTGAGCACGGTTGATGGTACCATGAATCCGAAAGAGAAAGCATATTTGATTGAACTATCTGATCGAATAGGACTTACAAAACAGGAATTCGACAGCATCATGGCGATGTTTGAAAAATTCGAAGATGCGTATGAAGATCAATTCAAACAACGCGGTGAACCGTTGCGCTCGGCTAGCAATTATCGCTTGGAGAAAGCATATGAAATTCTCGGTATTTCTGCCCAAGCTACAGAAGAAGAATTGAAAAAAGCCTACCGCCAATTGGCAAAAAAACACCATCCTGACCGTTTTGTTTCAGACGGTGAAGTTCAACAAGCACTTGCGAAAGAGCGATTTGTAAAGATGCAGCAAGCCTACGAACTTATTTTGGAATCTCGGAAATAATATACTCGTTAGGGCGCACTAAAAACTAAGACCAAAACAGCATAAATCATCTGTTTGCTCCTCATTTCCTTTCCATGTCAAGAATTCAAGCTCCAGCAATTGACGCTGAATGTGCATGGGTTCAGTTTGAATAGACTCGAGAAAATCCATTAATTTTCGTTTCATGTACTTCTTGTTCTGATCACCACCAAACTGATCCACGAAACCATCGGTAAATAGAAAAAGATGATCTCCTTTTTGGTAAACAAACTCAACATTTTCGAATGGCACTTGTGCCTCGGAGTATCCAACGTGCTGCTTAATCCCACGTAATTCAAACCACTCATCATTTCTCAAAATGTGTGCATTTAAATTGGCACCAGCATACGTTATCGTTTTATTTTCTTCATCCACTACACCATAACCGATATCCATTCCATCTTTAATAATGTGCTCACCGCCATCGCGTGATTCGAATAATTTAGCCAATTGCCGTCGAACTAAATCCAAGGCTTCGGCTGGAGAATTAATCTCAGAGTTTCGCAGTGATTGTTTCACTAGACTGATACAAAGAATGCTCAAAATTGCACCAGGTATTCCATGCCCTGTGCAATCCGCTACGATAAACGCGGAGAGTTTCCTACCATCATTCGTACGCAGGGTTTCGAACGTGTAGAAATCGCCACTCAACTTACCCATAGGTTGATAATACAAGAAGGAATTCTGGAAAATGACTAACGCATCTTCCTCGCTTTGCAAGGTTGAATTTTGAATGTGTTGAGCATAACTAATACTCTCAGAAATGTTCTGATTCTGCAGATCGATCAAGGCTCTATCGTGCTTCAAGGCAGTAATGTCTGAAATAACTCCTGATCCTTTGATTATATTTTGTTCCTCATCACGAATGGGAAATGCACGTTCGTGTACCCATTTTTCTTGACCATCAACAATCACGCGGTATTCAATATCGAAGGATTTTCCATTAATGAGATCCATTCTTCCCTTTCGAATGATGTGACGATCTTCTGCGTGCACAATTGTGTTTAAAAATTGTCCTCCTTCATAAAAAAACTCGGGATCTAGACCAAATATTTGCTTGGAATTACTACTAACATAGTCGTATTGCTTATCCAGCAAATTGTAGAGAAAGAAAACATCCTCAATCGCTTCTGAGATTTGACGAAAATTTTGTTCACTCTCAACCAGTGCTAATTCCGCTTTTTTCTGATCGGTGATTTCGGTACATACCTCTATGACTTCAATGATCTGTCCAGCATCGTCATAAACAGGTGTCGATTCAACAACAATCCAATAAATTTCTCCGTTCTTATGATAATGAGGGACTTCAATCGTGCCTTTGGACAAATGATTCGCTTCCACTAGGGCAGCAAATGTTTCTTCGTAAAAATGAGGAATCCGGAACAATTCACTTGGACGATGGCCAAGCATTTCTGACATTTCATAGCCAGTGATTCGCGTAAAACTATCGTTACACCATTTAATACATCCTTGGGGATCCGTGATAACAATGCCATTGGTAACCGTAGTCGCAATTTTAGAGATGTTTTCCAGTTCGAGGATCAATTCTTGATTTTGCAGATTCTGTTTTTCCAACTCCTCAAGCATCTTCTTCTCCTGGGTGATATCACGGGAAACGCCAATTCTACCGATCATTTGACCGTAATCATCGTGCAGAATATTTGC
>JBFYPU010000315.1:0-16573 GCA_041303175.1 Crocinitomicaceae bacterium
GCTGCAATGCCGTTCCGTGGCACATCATTCCATCGGATCACAACTGGACAAAACTGTATGCAACGGCGAAAATTGTTGTTGACACCTTGAAGCAAATGGATCCGCAATTCCCAGCGCTGGATTCGGAGAAATTTACACCCGATTATTCGCGGGCGAAGTATCGGTATTAGAATAGAAAAGCGGCTTGAATTGGATTATTTATCCAACACCTTCGGGATACGGAAATAATCAGAATCGCGCTGCGGCGCATTTTTGAGTGCCTGTTCTTGCGTAACGGTGTCAGCAGGCACGTCCTCGCGCACACGGTTGATTTCTGTCGACATGAAAATCAGCGGTTCCACATTTTCCGTGTCCACTTCTTGCAATTTATCCATGAACGTGATGATGCGCTCCAAATCGGATTGAATGGCCACTTTGCGTTCACCCTCAAACTCCAAACGCGCCAAGTGCGCAATGTGATCTACCGTTTCCTCCGTAATTTTCATGGTACGAAGATAAAAATTTTCGGTGAGAAAGAAAGTGGTCGATGATTTCGAATGCCACAAAAAAAGCCGAAAACAACTTTCTTGCTTCCGGCATCTCCTATTTGGGTTATAATTTTTGAGCGTTTACTCTTCGCTATCGTCTGTTTCTTCCGTCTCGGATTCCTCATCCTCAACAGCAACAACAGGAGCAACCGCTTTTTCGATTTTCACTTTCTTGACGCGAACAGCATTCATGCCTTTCATTCCGCGTTCCAGTTCAAACTCAACGGTATCACCTTCTTTCACGTCTTCGAGCAATCCGTTCACGTGAACGAAATAACTTTCACCCGTATCTTTTTCTTTGATAAATCCAAATCCCTTGGCATCGTTAAAGAAATCAATGCGACCAACACGGAATGGAGACACTTCTTCTCGTTCACGTTTTGGCACACCCAACTCAATGTTTTCTGCAATGACGATGTTTCGTTTCTTCGTCAAATCTGGCGGCGTGTCCGTAATGTTTCCAAATTCGTCTACATACGCCATCATGTTCGCAAGTCCACCACCATCTGAAGTTGCTTTGCGCTCCTCTTTTTTCAGTAATTTATCTTGCCGTTTCTTTAATCGTTTTTTTTCTTTTTCCTTCTTGTTAAAGGTTTCTTGGGATTTTGCCATTCTAAAATTTTGGTTACTATGTCAGTCGACATTTAAACAAAGATACACCTTTAATCGCAGTGTTCAAGCACCTAGCCGCGCTTTCTGCATTTTTCTTCGGTACATGATACTCGATCCGACAGTAAACAGACAAAAACGAGCTACTTAACGCCTCAATTCTGGGTATTCCTGGAGCAAGGGTTCGTTGAGGATTGCGTGACAATGCGCCATAAGTTCTTTTTGATCCATTCGCTCCACATCTTCAGCCGAAATAAAATCGTGCATGTACACACGACTCACACCCGGTCGCGCAGGCCCTAAAATGAACGTCGGATCCGAAAAAAGGATGTGATTGTTTGTGAACGTGATTGGAACTATCGGCAAATTCAAACTTTTGGCCAACTGAAACGCCCCCGATTTGAAGGGCATCATCTTCGGGTTTTTAGTGGGAATTCCACCTTCAGGGAAAATGACAATCGACCAGCCCTTTTTCACTTCTTTTGATGCGTGAATCAATGATCGCGCGGCCTTGACTCGATCACCTCGGTGCACCGGAATGTTCAAGCGCTTGAAATACGCCTTGATGATTGGATAGCGCAACAGTTCACCCTTTCCCAGAAACAAAAATGGGTGTTTAGGGAGAATGGAATACATCAAGAAGATGTCGAGATAGGAGATATGATTTGCCAAAATAATGTATGGTCCCTCTGGCAATTTGGCACGTCTCATTTTACGCACGTGATAGAAACAGAGTATCCGAAAGGTCCAACTCCATATCACAAAAACGCGAAACGCTCGTTTCTTGTTGCGATCACTAAAGAGCAGCGGATAAAGAAAAGGAAAATAGAAAATAGCCATGATGATGAAGAGAATCCCAACGTAAACCTTCCAAATCAACGATAAAACCCCGAGGACTTTTTTCATGGCTCAAAGATAGAAAAACCTATGCGTTGAGTGCCGTTGACTGTAAATATTAGCTTCGGGCAGGGCAGATACGGATGAAATAACTAATTTCGTTTGAAACATTACACCATATGGCTCGCATATTAACAGGGATTCAAAGCACTGGAACTCCCCATTTGGGAAATCTACTGGGCGCAATTATTCCGGCAATTGAACTTGCGAATGATCCAAAAAATGATTCGTTTTTGTTTATCGCCAATCTTCACACGCTCACGCAAATTAAAGATGCTGATTTGCTGCGAACAAACACCTTGTCTACGGCCGCAACATGGCTCGCCTTTGGGTTGAACCCCAATGAAAGTGTTTTTTACCGCCAAAGTGATGTTCCTGAAGTTACAGAATTAACATGGTATTTGCTCTGCTATTTCCCATACTCGCGCTTAGCGCTTGCACATGGTTTCAAAGACAAAGCAGACCGTTTGGATGATATTAATTCGGGCTTGTTCACCTATCCAATGCTCATGGCTGCGGATATTTTGCTCTATGATGCCGAAATCGTACCTGTTGGGAAAGATCAAAAACAGCACCTCGAATTTACACAGGATGTTGCTCGACGATTTAACAATGAAATGGGCCAAACCTTTGTTATACCAGAAGTAAGTCTTCAAAAAGACACGATGCTTATTCCTGGAACCGATGGTCAAAAAATGAGTAAATCGCGCGGAAATGAAATCAACATCTTCCTCGATGATAAACAATTGCGTAAGCAAGTGATGCGGATTGAAACAGACTCCAAAGGCTTGGACGACGTGAAAGATCCCGATACCTGCAATATCTTTGCGCTTTACAAACTGGTATCCAACGAACGTCAACAACTCGAGATGCGCGAAAAATATGCCGCTCGTGGCTATGGCTATGGTCACGCGAAGCAAGCACTTTTTGAGGTGATTTGTGAAACGTTTGCCGAACAACGTGCGCGCTACAACCAACTCATGTCGAATCCTGAAGAAATTGAAGCTGCTCTCGAAATTGGCCAAAAAAAGGCGCGTAAAATTGCGGCCGAAACATTGAAGCGTGCGCGAAATCGCGTAGGATACTAATAACCATTTCACCAACTTCGCCACTAACATTGGTTAGATATCCTGAGATGGCGCCAGCAAAAATGTGTGACCCGTCTTGCGCATTTTTTAACACGTTTGACCAGTTTACAACCTAAATTAAAATTGAACGGACGGTAATGTAAATTTTTATACATTTGTTAAACTAAAAATAAACTCATGCGATTCCTTGTTTTCTCAATGTGCGCTGCGCTCGCCGTATTCCTCCACTCCTGCGGAGATGATGAAATAGCTACCGAAGACTTGGTAGCGAAAGGGGGTAAAGAATATGGTGGAGAATTCACCTTTATGACGCAAGAAAAAATCAATGTGCTCATTCCAGCATTCGTTGGCGACATCTATAATTCACGCATGATCTCGCAGATCTACGATCCAATGATGATCTACGATCCAATTACGGAATCTGTACTTCCAAATGTGGCAGAGAGTTACACGAAAAGTGCTGATTCCAAATTGTATACCTTTAAAATTCGCAAAGGCATCAAATTTCATAAGGACGATTGTTTTGATGGCGTCGAAACGGAGCTCACTGCTAAGGATGTAAAATTCACCCTTGAAATGGCTTGTTCTGGCTTGAAGAAAAACCAAATCAGCCACATGCTCATGGATCGAATTGCGGGTGCTAAAGCATTTAACGCAAAAACAAAAAACAAAACGTCTATTGGATCTGAACACGTATCTGGCATCACTGTTGTTGATGATTATACGTTGAAAATCAGCCTAGTAAGCCCAACATCTGATTTCGCTGTCATTCTTACAAATCCAAGTTTAGGCATCGTTTCGAAGCAAGCATTCGATCATTATGGATCGGAAATTGAGAAGCATGCAGTGGGATCTGGACCTTTTTCGCTCGAGTCGATTACATCCGATCTAGTGACCTTGAAACGTCATCCGAACTACTGGAAAAAAGATGAATTTGGAAATCAATTGCCGTTTTTGTCAAAGGTTATCATCAAGCATGCGAAAAACAAAAAAAGTGAGTTTACTGCCTTTGGAAAAGGAGAAATCGACCTTGTTTTAGAAATTCCCGTTGAGAACATTGAGAACATTTTAGGGTCCTTGAAGGACGCTCAAAGCGGTAAAAACATCAAACACAAAGTGGATGGCGAAGAGAGTTTGAGTATATCATACATCGCTATGGCGTGTGAAAGTGCCGAATTCAAAGATCCTCGAGTACGTAGAGCCTTCAATTTAGCAATTGATCGTGATGACCTCGTTGACAATTGGTTAGAAGGTGAAGGTTGGGTTGCCGATCACGGATTTACGCCGAATATGGCTAATTATGACAACTCAACGGTGAAAGGTCACACATTTAATCCAACAGAGGCGAAAGCATTGATGTCGGCAGCAGGCTATGCAAATGGCGCCAATTTTCCGAAAATCGATTTCTATGTGAACGCACAAGAAGGATCAGGAATGCACATCATGTGCAAGGGAATTGCGCACCAACTCAAAGAACAGTTAAATGTGAACTTGAACATCAAGCTTTGTTCAATTGAACAGCGTGAAGCGGCCATTGCTAGTGGCAAGGCTAAAATTTGGCGCGCAGGCTGGGTGGCGGATTATCCCGATCCTGAAAATTTCTTAAGTTTATTTTATAGCGGAAATGTGAAAGGCAATACATCACAAATCAACACATTCAAATTTAGAAGTCCGAATTTCGATCAGCTCTTTATTCAAGCGTGCACTGAAGAAAACCCTGAGAAACGCGCACAACTTTTCAATAAATGTGATCAAATTGTGATCGACGAAGCAGCAGTGATTCCGATTTTGACGGATGACCACGTTGTAATGATCAATGCTCGAGTTCGAAACTTCAAAGCGAGTCCACTAGAGTCATTAAATTTGACGTCGGTCTACATCAAAACTCCAGCCCGCAAATAGATCACGAATTCAGAACTTCTTTCACGATTTCGTAAGCATCGATTCGCTCGAATCCGGGAACGTGATAGCGGAAATAAGAAATCATGGTTTGCAGCGCCTGAGTGCGCCCATTTTTAGCCAAATTTAGCGTTGGTTTTCCCAAGATATGCGCCTTGATCAGTTCTGCAACCTCGCCAGATGCAATGGTGAATTCGTTGCGTTCCCTCTCTTCAAATCGCCCTTCATTCAAGTTAAAAAAAGCATGCGAATGATCTTCAATATACGGTTGAATTCCAAGCCATTCAGCAAGGTCTATCATAAATAATACAGGGATCAATTGCGATTCCTCTGTACTGTTTAGCACATGAACTGCGCGCGTTAGGAAGTCAAATAAACCCGGGTCTTTTTCTCCGACATGCACCACTTTTCGGATCACCTCAGCCATAAAAAACGCGATCGTTCCTTTGATGGCGTCAAATTGAAAATCTGTTGGAAATGCGGGCTCTGCGGATAGCAATTGAAGTAAATCACTCTCTTTGCGCTCCAAAAACGAAAGTTCGCTCACGCCCATCGGGAAGAGGTTGTGCGCCTTTTTCTTTCCACCTTTGAAAATAAATTTCTTAAGTCCGTGGTCTTGGGTATAAAACGAAATGATTAGACTTGTTTCGGAATACGAAATGCGGTGTAAAAAAATCCCTAGATCCGTTGCCCTCATCTTATCGAACGACCAGAACCTTGCCTACTTCCCTGCCTTTTCCTTCGTTTGGCGCGGTCCAAATTAGGTAAACACCTGTTGAAACACGATCGCCATTGAGCGTATTCCCATCCCATACTGCAGTGCCGCCATTGGATGTTGTTTTGTAGACCAAATTTCCAGAGGCATCTGTTATTTTGATGTCCGAATCGGATTGAATGCCTTGCATGGTGATCATTCCTGTAAAATCAGGTCGTACCGGGTTTGGAAAAACAACCACATCCTCGTTGTTGCGTCCCTTTCCTTCAGAAGCATCCGTTCGGTATGAAATCAGCCCTTTGTCTGTGACAATGAACAATTCACCCGTGTTGTGGTCCAATTGCAGATCAAGAATCGTATTGGAAATAAGCGGCGAGTTGTCTTTGGTAAATTGATCAATAATTTCGAGACCATCCGCAGAGAGCAATATCAGTCCCGAATTGTCCGTTCCCATCCATTTTCTATTCGCTCCATCCACCTCAATATCTCGAATGGATGTTGTTCCCAACACAAATTCCACGTTTCCTTCAAATTCTACTTTTATGCGCTGTGCATTGTATTCCCCAGCGGATGCACCAAAGGCGTTCTCTGCATTGTAGAGCACAGCAAACCCGTTGTCGGTCCCAATCCATACTTCATTGTCCAAATCCACAGCTATGGCAGTTACGGTATTTGACGGTAACGCACCCGTATTGACCCCTGTGTTCAATTTAATCATTTCATCATCGCTCAAATCTGTAGGCGTGCTGTTGTCATTATACCCATACAACCCGCCATCAATAAAGGAAAACCATTTATTCTCCTCATTGTCGATGACCAATTTTTGAGGAAATTTCCCAGTGGCTTCGTTTCCTAAGTTAAACACTTGCCATTCGTTATCTTTGGTGAGCACTTTTAGGGGTTCGGGAGTTGCGCCATTCAAGATCCACAGATTTCCGCGCACGTCGTACTCCAAAGCAGAGATCAAGGATGCTCCAATGCCAATGTTTGTGGGCATTAACGGTGAATTGTTTGGGGTCAAGGTGTCGATCGTTCCCGCTCCTTCATCAATGAGTGTGAGCGGAGTAAACGACCACGAAGCTACCGCAAAGCGATCTTTGTCGTTTGGATCAATCGACACATCCAAGTAATCCCAAATTCTGCCTGGCACCCATTCATTGGTGTTCACGTCATCATACAAGCCCCACGCTTCATCTTCAAACGTATAGACTCCATTGTTTCTGTACGTTGGCGCATTTCCAGAGGCTCCTCCGCAGGCAACAACCAATTTTCCGCGCGACCAATCCATCGCATAAAACGCTCCTTTCGGAGGCCCAGAAAACGTAAGGTTATCGATCAAGCCGTTATCAAACCGTACAAGTCCAAAACCGTCATCAGCGAGCCAATACACGCCATTTTTTTCAACCATTCGATTCACACGTGGCGTGCCAAAAGGATAGCCTCCAAAAATCGTTTGATCCACATATGCCGCGTCGTAAAGGATTGTTGCTCCTGCGTAATGAACCGCCAATTGATTATTGACCACATCAATGGCTGAAATTTCCATCGTAAAATCTTCAAAAATCACCGATTGCAGATCGGTTTGCGTGATCCGGTAAACCGAGTCACCACCATAGAGGAGCTCATTGCGATACAATACATACAATTCCCCGTTGACCTGCTCCATTTCTTTGTACACGTTTGTTGCTAAGAATGGAACGCGGGGATCAATCACCCATTGTGCCGGATCAGCGAGCGCAACATTGTTGATGTTTCCAACATACATCCGTGTTTCGGTCAATGCAAAAATGGTATCGTTTCGAAACGAGACATCGAGCACTGCTGAATTGCCATTTGTCGGATAATACGTATCGCGTACCTCACTCTTAACGGGATCGATTTTCACGATTCCAAAACCCGTTGCGAAGTACAAAAATCCCTCGTGCTCCACGATCTTAAAAATTTCCTTAGACCCCTGGATTTCCGCAAGTTTAATTGCTGGAATATTGGTGACCTTGTTGCCCAAAATTCGGTCAATGTTACCGTTTTCGTAACCCACAAACACCGCGTCATTCGTACTCGAATGTCCCAGGCAAGTCACAATAATGTCAGACAAACCTGTCACAACGTCCCACGTCGACAACTCCTGCGCGCTCACATCGTATTCTGAAATTCCATTTTGATACGCCGTGAAGACTTTGTCGGTAGTTCGAACCACATCGAGGGCTCTTTTTGCAGGTACATGCAAACGCCATTCCCCCGTTCCAATTTGGGAAAAAGCATTCAACGAAAAGAAGATTGAACCAAAAAGTAGTAATCGCATTAACTGAATATTTGGGTTTAGAACGCCATTCGTGTAAAAATATTTGATTCTAGCATTAAAACACGAACAAACTATATGTTTTTGCTTGTAATTCGGGTGTAACTGTTAAATTTGGCGAACGAAATGTGTAGAAATGCACGAACGGCTCTGTGGCGCACCTGTTTCTTTGAAGCATTTAGTTGCCCAACGAGCCAAAAAACGGCCCCTTGGCGCAACTGTTTCTTTGAAACATTTAGTTGCTCCACTTGCCAAAACGGCCCCGTGGCGCAACTGTATAGCGCACTGGATTTCGGCTCCAGCGGTTACAGGTTAGAATCCTGTCGGGGTCACTCTGATGAAAGCACTGCCCTTGGGCGGTGCTTTTTTTATTGAATCGAGTCTGAGCTTGCTCAAGGGAAAGGCAACGAAAAAAAGCACCCTTTTTACGCCAGCAAAAAAGTGCTTACATCCACTGCACGTACCTCAGGAGGATCTGCAATCCTGTCGGGTAAAGTACTTATTAATTTTTGACTTTATGGCGGAGTGTTCATTCCTTCGAATACCTGAACTTCCTCCGTGCTTTTGAGCTTGCCGCTCTGCACTCAGTCTTCAAAAACTGCGTTTTTTCTTCGTTCAGGTCTCTGTCTTCGCAAGCGGTGCTTGCTCTTTGTCGGGGTCACTCTGATAAAGCACCCTTTTTGCGCCAGCAAAAAAAAATGATACCGACAAACTACATACTTAAGAAATTGTTCGAGCGAAAGAAAGATTCTTCATCTCACTCAATACCTCACGAATACTAACCGTTTGATCGCTAGTCTCTTGATTGGCTCGTTGACACCAAGTCCGAATTTAACGGGTTCTTACTACTTTTTTTTAAAAAATCCCGTGAAAAGTGTTAAACATCTGTACAAGAGTAAAATAACTCAATTAAATTTATTACTTTAACATAACTTTGCTGTTAAGAAATAATTTCAAGACGGCGTAGTGAAAATTACTCCATACTTAAGACTACTTGTGTGAAAAAAATACTACTACTATCTGCCCTTTCGATGGCTTGCGTTTCTCACGCTCAGCACAATAACGAGTTCTACAACAATGGCTCTTTAGTGCATGTGCAGGCCGGAGCTGAACTTCATGTTTGGGGTGATATGCACAATGTTCAAGCAACAGGTGCCTTGCAAAATTTTGGTTTAATTAAAGTACAAGGAAATTCTTACTCAGATGCCCTATTCCAACAAAGAGGCACCGGTACTTATCGCATTCACAATTCAAACGTTAATGTTGGCGAGCGCCAGTTTATATCTGGGAGCTATGCCGTTCGCGGAGGTCAAGCCCAACTTGGTGTGAATGATGGCTCATTCTACAATTTAGAACTAGCGAATGATCAAGGCATCGTGTACCTGGTAGGTGCAGGAAATGTTGCTGACGTTCGAAACAATGTCAATTTTAACCCTCTTGCCGGTGTCCCAAATCGAATTTTAACGCACAATGTTGGAATGATTGGACCTGTCGTTCCTCCAGCTAATGGATCTGCCTATACAGGGGTCTTTGGATTGATGAACTCGACTGTCGGCATGGCTAATTTGATCAATAACACTGTGACCTTAAATGGCAACATGTCTGGTGTAGACAATGGTTATATTCAGGGTAAAATGAGACGAGCTGTCGCGCCAGCAGGTGGTCAGTATGGCTTTGTTGTTGGACTTGAGCCCGCGGGAGCTGGAGCACAAAGAGGTGTCCAATATGTGCTTGCTAACCTGGCGGCGAACAATTATGACGTAATAATGAGTTACTTTCAAACCGCAAGCCCGAATAGTTTTCCAAGCATAGTTGAATGCTCTGGAAACACAATCGATTATTTTGGAGGAACGGATCATGGGGAGTGGATTTTCTCTGACATCACTGGCATAGGAGCTGGAACCTATCAAATGTTTGTTTGGCCTCAGGATGACAATTATCCTGCAAGTTCAATTTGGGCAGTTTCTAAGGACAATTCGCTTCAGGGAACAGCAAATGATTGTGGACCATCACCTGTTGGATTATCGCGCGCAGGATTTAATGGTTTCGCAGGACCAAGTGAATTCAATGTGGTTGCAGCCATTATTACGCTTCCGATTGAATTACTCGATATTAACGCTACTGGGATCGTTGATCACATTGATGTTGAATGGAGAGTCGCTTCAGAGTCTAATGTAAGCCACTATGAACTTGAGCGCTCTGAAACTGGACTGGATTTCCAATTTATTACTAGTCAGCAGGCCGTTGGAACAACAACTCAACTTCAGACATACGAATATTCTGATTTCGATGTTCGCTATTTCCAAGATTATTATTACCGAGTAAAATCAGTTGATAACGATGGAAGTATCACTTACACGCCCATCGTAATGGCAAATATCAAAAACTCAACTGGTCAGTTTAGTGAAGAAATGGTTTGGATATATCCAAATCCATCAACTGAGGACTTCTCAATTTCAATCTACTCCGATGAATCACGTGAATTGTCTATGACTATTTACAATTCAATTGGACAACTCATTCAAGAACGTACATCTCAACTCCAAAAAGGAAATACCGTACTGAATGTCAATTCTAACGAATGGGCAAGCGGTGTATATCACGTGAGATTAGAAGATGTAACATCAGGTCAACAAGTGAATAAAAAAGTTATCAAAAAATAAGAAAATGAAAAAAATTAACCTAATTCTGTCTGTTTTTGCGATCGGCTTCGGATTCATCGCGTTCTCACAGAACGTTGGAATCGGAACAGCTACACCTGCTGCGAGTGCTAAACTGCATATTGTAGATGCAAACAGGGGTTTACTGATCCCTAATGTGGCCCTAGTCAACGTGACAAATGGCCTAGCTCCTGTTGCCGCGCCTGCAACCAGCTTGCTCGTTTATAACACGAACGCTGCCGTAGTAGGTGGATCTGGAACAGGTTATTATTATTGGGATGGCGCGAGTTGGGTAAGACTTTCAACAGGACCTACAAGTTGGTCTATTTTAGGAAATGCTGGAACAGCACCGGCAACCAATTTCATTGGTACAACAGATAATCAAAGTTTTGTCGTCCGTACTAACAATGCAGAACGCATGCGGGTACTAAACACCGGAAATATTGGAATTGGAACCGCGACTCCTATTACACCTTTAGAAGTGTCTTCTGGCGCGACATCTGACGCAATCTATGGACACAGCAATAACGTTGGAGGTGTGCTGGGCAGAGAGGGGAACATTACTTTTGGGGTACCAGCACAAACCCTACAAGGTGCAGGAGTGTACGCTAATAATCCGGCTGCAGGTTATACTTCAAGCTATGCTCAATCTACTGGGGCCGCGACCGTTGCTGCAAATATTTCGTACTCCGATGTGTGGATGGCAACCTACAATTTGGTGCAAAACGGATCGGCCACCTTTAATCCATCCTCAGGTTATAGCCAATTGAACGTAACAAATGCAACCTTAGGTGGTTTTCAGAGTGCGGTTCGCGGATATAACGATCGTGGAACCACGGCGGGTAACCCAGGATATACAGTAGGTGGACAATTCACATCTAATACTCAAACACAAGATGCATTTGCCGTGGTGGGCCAAGCTTATACTAATTCAACGACACGTGCGGGAGGATATTTTGAATCAAACAACTACGCAGGTACCAACCAGGCTTTTGCTTATGTTGGCTCTACTGTTGGTCTTGCCCGTAAAATTACTGGTACAAACGCTGTGAGTGAGATCGTCCCTACGGCGAATCATGGACGAGTGACGCTTACTGCACCAGAATCTCCAGAATACTGGTATCAAGACTATGGTACCGTAGAATTGGTCAATGGCCGAGCGCATGTCGACCTAGACCCTATTCTAGCCGAAATAATCGTTGTTGATGCCACGAATCCGATTCGTGCCTTCTTTACTCCTCAAGACTTATTGTATTTCAATGGTGTTGCGGTTGTTAATCAAACGGCTACCGGTTTCGACATTGTAGAATTGAATGGAGGTACAAATAGCGGTAAAATTCAATACCAAATTATCGTTCGTCCAAAAACCGGATATGGAGAAGGACGTTTTCCTCAAGCGCCTGGGCCTGCCTATGTGAAATCTGATAAGGAACCCGCTTCGGCCAAAGCTGCAAATCAAGTAGATCCAACAAAAATATTCTACTGGCCTGCTGATCATGAAGTATACGGGTATGATCCTGAAGAGATGGTTGAAATCGGAGATGTAATTCCAGCTGGACCTAACGTGGGTAAAATTAAATTAGGGAATGGTGAGTATGGCAATGGTGTGCCATCAGAGAGACCTGAACGCAAATAAACCCGTAAACAACTAACATTAGAATGGCTGTCCACATTTGGGCGGCCATTTTTGTTTCTTAGAGTTGGTTCTACTGATAACCTGCCAGACCATCGCTCAAACATGTCAAACAACAACTTAACCTTCGAAACAACTTGAAGAGAGCATATTTAAGAGTGTTTGAGAAGAAGTTCATCGCAATCGATAATATGACTACCTTACTAAAAAACGAATAGAAATTTTATGAGAAAATTAATCGTATTTATGGCGCTCGGTCTTGCGGCATGCGGAGGTGAGGAACAAAGCGGAGAAGGCGACAAGCAACCTGTCAACCCAAAAACAACACAAAAGATAAAAAAGGCACAGGATGTCAATACAGAATTGGAAGAAATTGATGGAGAACTGGATTCTTTACTAAACTTAATTAACTAGAAAGATGTACAAATTAGCAATTATTGGGGTCATCGGTGTATTATCAGTGGCTTTCACCCTGTCCAGCGATGATCAAGGGAAGCAAGAAAAACCAACCAAAAAAAACACGCATGTTTCCAATTCTAAGGGACCAAACAATGCGAAAGATAAGGAAAACCATAACCCAGCTACTTCTGTTTTCGACCAAGGCAAGAATGAAAACAAAGGTGGAAGCGATCATGGCAACAGGAAGAATAACAATCACTTCCCTATAAATCAAAAAAATGGACCTCAATCTAACGAAGACAAATCGCATAAAAAAGATCATCACAATGATAACAAGCAAGAGGTCGGTCATAAAAAAAACGGAAACAACCCATCTAATAAGCATTCAAACGGACAATTTGAAAAGGGTAGTAAAATGCACTTTGCCAAAGGACATCCAAATTTTGGTTATGTCTATGTAAATGAGCACGGCTATTTTTCTCACAAGAATTATGGACAATGGCGTTCAGAGCAAGCTCGCATGAAGCACAAAAATTATAAGCCAAAATATGAGTATCAAGCAATTCAAGGATTTCAACTAATTATTTCACGGAATGTTTTTCTATTCACCGAAACAGATTTCAAAATCAATCTATTAACAGTCAACCTAGCTGAAAAACGTAAATTGAACCAGATTACACTAGTACAATACGATACCTACACGCGAAGAATTGAATTACTTCAAAAAAGACGTGCTGCACTGCAAATAAATATTACCCTATAATACGGGTTCAATTCTGAATACTGTGAGCGTCATCAATTCGTGGTGACGCTCTATTTTTTGATAACTCTAATGTTCTAGGGCCATTCTTCATACAGCAACTTCACATTCGGGTCTAGTTTAAACCCAACATTCACTTTATTTTGCTATCAATGACAATTCAATAAGAGCATTAAATCTGAAAATGTAGTTTCCACAAAACGATAAAAGTACCCTATCGGATTATTCGAAGATTTACTGATGCCGCAAGTTGACGATAATCGGCTCGATCACCACAACCTCACAACCGTTCCCGAATGATCTCATCCACCACTTCGGGATTCAAGAGCGTTGAAATATCTCCCAAGTTTTCCATTTCATCGCATGCAATCTTTCGAAGAATCCGACGCATGATTTTCCCAGAGCGGGTTTTTGGAAGTCCACTCGCAAATTGAATTTTATCTAACTTGGCGATCGGTCCGATGTGGTCGCTGATCAATTGGTTGATTTCCTTGCGAAGATCGTCGTGACTGATGTCGACACCCGTATCTTTTATCGTAACGAAACCGTACAGCGCCGATCCTTTGATGTCGTGCGGAAAGCCAACAATGGCGGATTCTGCCACGTGATCGTGCTCGTTTATAGCATCCTCGATGGGCGCGGTTCCGAGATTGTGACCCGAAACAATGATCACATCATCTACCCGACCGGTGATGCGGTAGTGTCCGTCTTCGTCGCGCAACGAACCATCACCGGTGAAATACATGTTTTCATACGCCGAAAAATAGGTTTCTCGGTAACGTTCGTGGTTGCCCCAAATTGTGCGTGCTATGGATGGCCACGGAAATTTGATGCAAAGTTTTCCTTCCACGCCGTTGCCAAATAGTTCTGCACCTTGATCATCCAACAAAGCGGGCTGAATGCCTGGAAGTGGCAAAGTCGCGTATGTCGGTTTCGAAGGAGTCATGCCGGGAAGCGGAGAAATCATGATTCCACCCGTCTCTGTTTGCCACCACGTATCCACAATTGGACAGTTCTTTTTTCCAACGTGTTCGTCGTACCAATGCCATGCCTCTTCGTTGATGGGTTCACCTACCGATCCCAAAATTTTGAGAGACGATAAATCGTAGCTGTCTACGTACTCTAATTTTTCCTTAGCCAAGGCACGAATGGCTGTTGGAGCAGTATAAAATTGCGTGACATTGTGTTTTTCGATTACTTGCCAAAAGCGTCCAAAATCGGGATAACTCGGTACGCCTTCAAACATCACTGTGGTTGCTCCATTGGCCAATGGCCCATACACGATATAGCTGTGGCCTGTGATCCAACCAATATCGGCAGTACACCAAAACACATCGTCATTTTGGTATTGAAAGACATTTTTGAATGTATAGGCCGTATAGACCATGTAGCCCGCCGTTGAATGCACCATTCCTTTCGGCTGACCTGTTGATCCAGAAGTGTACAAAATGAAAAGCGGATCTTCCGCGTCCATTGTTTCCGCTTCGCAGTTTTTTGAGGAAGCATCTAGGAGTGACTGTAACCATTCGTCGCGACCTTCCACCATTTTCACAGGTGAATGTGTGCGTTTTACAACCAAAACGGATTGAACAGATGGACATTGAACGACCGCATCGTCCACAATTCCTTTCAAGTCGATCGCTTTTGCCCCGCGGTAGGAACCATCGGAAGTGATCACCATTTTGCATTGGCTATCATTGATCCGTGAGGACAAAGCTGTGGCAGAAAAGCCCGCGAAAACAACAGAATGGATCGCCCCTATTCGTGCACATGCAAGCAGGGAAACGGCCAGTTCAGGAATCATTGGAAGGTAAATGCACACCCGATCACCCTTTTGAATTCCTTTTGATTTCAGCACATTGGAAAGTTGATTGACGCGTTCCGCAAGCTCGTTATACGAAATGTGTTGAGCAGATTCGTTCGGATCATTCGGTTCAAACAAAATCGCAGTCTTGTTGCCGTTTTCCACCAAATGACGGTCCAAGCAATTCTCCGTGATGTTCAATTGCGCACCTTCAAACCACCGAATTTCAGGCTTCTTAAAATCCCAATTGAGCACCTGATCCCAGGGCTTTCGCCACACAAAATTCTCTTTCGCAATTCCATCCCAAAAGGTTTCTGGATCACGAACAGATTGTTTGTATTCTTCAAGGTATTCCTCAAAGTCTTGAATGTGATAGTTAATCATTACACGCTATTTTATTGATCGATGCGAATCCACGAATAAATATAGTAATTAGAATGATTCAAGGATTGTTGGAGTGTTGGAATGTTGGACTATTAGATCGTTGGAATGTTGGATTGAAGGATTGAAAGGGTCGCGAGCGCTGGAGATCAAAAGACGTGCTTTCTCTTCTAAGGCGGTCAAGCTTTTGAAAGAGAACGGGAGTTCCCCCAAGTCCAATGATCCAATGATCTAGTAATCTGAGCCCTTCGCTTCAGATCACTTCAACATCCAAGAGCCACCAACAGAAATAACATTCGGCAAAGCCAAATAATCATCAAACGTGGAGCCATCAATGCCGCCAGTTGGGCAAAACTTTACACTTGGAAATACATTTCCATAAGTCTTGAGCGCGTTCAACCCTCCAAAAAGATTTGCGGGAAAAAATTTAAGAACATCCCAGCCATTTTCCAAAGCATGCATAATCTCACTCGGCGTGGAAACACCCGGAATAAAGGCCATTCCCGAAGCGTCCAAATGCTTTCCAAGATGGGTCGTTAATCCAGGACAAACGATAAAGTCTGGCACTATGGACAACAATTCATCCACTTGATCGACGTTGATCACAGTCCCAACTCCTACAGAAACACGATGGCCGTAATCATTTTTTATCATTCTAATCGCCTGCATAGCAAAATCTGTACGAAGGGTAACTTCAATACAGGAAATTTCCAGCGCTGATAAATTCTCCATCATCGGCGCAATTTCCGCTTCGTTGTGAATTGTCACTACAGGAATCAATGGATGATTGCCGAGAATCGCCTCAATATTGTTCTGCTTCATACTTATAGAATAAAACTCGCACCTTCTTCGCTCGAAGAAATTGTTTGTCGAATGTTGTTGAATAATTCTCTTCCTGCTCC
>JBFYPU010000316.1:0-5163 GCA_041303175.1 Crocinitomicaceae bacterium
ACCATTAACGGTCCAGCACCGATGCTTCTCGGCTTTTTCATGAATGCTGCAATCGATCAGAATTGCGAAAAATATATCATTAAAAATGGCTTACAGGCTGAGGTAGAAGCAAAGATTAAAGCAATTTATGCAGTAAAAGGAACAAAACGACCGAGCTACCAAGGCGATTTGCCTGAAGGGAATGATGGTCTTGGATTGATGTTGTTGGGCGTTACGGGCGATCAGGTTTTGCCAGCTGATGTCTATGCTGAAATCAAAACACATACGTTAACACAAGTACGTGGAACGGTTCAGGCAGACATTCTAAAAGAAGATCAAGCTCAGAATACGTGTATTTTTTCTACCGAATTTGCCCTCCGTTTGATGGGTGACGTGCAAGAATACTTCATCAAAAACGGCGTACGGAATTTTTATTCTGTCTCGATTTCGGGTTACCACATCGCAGAGGCTGGAGCCAATCCAATTACGCAATTGGCGTTTACCTTGTCAAATGGCTTCACGTACGTGGAATATTACCTCAGTAGAGGAATGGACATCAACGATTTTGGACCCAACCTTTCGTTCTTCTTCTCGAACGGAATTGATCCAGAATACGCCGTAATCGGTCGTGTTGCTCGAAGAATTTGGGCGAAAGCACTCGCGAAAAAATACGGTGCAAATAGCCGCGCTCAAATGTTGAAATACCACATTCAAACGTCAGGTCGCTCGCTGCACGCACAAGAAATCGATTTCAACGATATCCGAACAACATTGCAAGCATTGTATGCGATTTATGACAATTGTAATTCCTTGCATACCAACGCTTACGACGAAGCAATCACAACGCCTACAGAAGAATCTGTTAGACGCGCGATGGCAATTCAGCTCATCATTAACCGTGAATTGGGATTGACGAAAAACGAAAATCCGCTACAGGGAGCATTCATTATTGAAGAGCTAACCGATTTGGTGGAAAAAGCTGTTTTGATGGAATTTGATCGCATCACAGAACGTGGTGGAGTGCTTGGAGCGATGGAAACCATGTACCAACGTTCGAAAATCCAAGAGGAATCGTTGTACTATGAAACACTGAAGCACACAGGAGAGTTTCCGATTATTGGCGTAAATACCTTCCTCAGTTCAAAAGGTTCGCCAACGGTTCTACCAAAAGAAGTGATCCGAGCAACAGAAGAGGAGAAGAAGTACCAAATTGAGATGTTGGAAGCCTTGCACACAGGTAATTCTGAAGAATTCAACGCTCGAATTCGTTTGGTACAAACGGCGGCAATCACAAATAAGAACATGTTCGAACAACTCATGGAAACCTGTAAATATGCTTCGCTTGGGCAAATCACAGATGCGTTGTTTGAAGTAGGTGGACAATATAGAAGAAACATGTAATGAACTGGACGAAAGCGGTAATCGGGTCTGGACTACTATTTATGCTTCTCTCGGCATCTTGTGGGGAAACGAAGGAAGTCCAAACAGAAGAGAAGGAAAAAGTTGAAATCACTGGGGTGATCGCAACAGTGACAACGGATTACGCATCGGAAGGTTGTGCAGTGCTTTTAGAGATCAAAGAGGATGAAGAGATGGTGCTACTTTGGCCAATTGAGTTGGAAGAGCGATATAAGGTCGATGGAAAAAAAGTGCAAATTGTCTTCCATTCGTCTCGAATTGTACAAACGGATTGTCAAAAAGGACGACCTGTCGTCATTGAAACGATAAAATTCGTCGACTAGCTTTTAAGGATTCATCGAATTTCTACTTTTTTTTGAAAATTCCAGTGAGTGGTGAAGGTACTTTTTATTGCTAAATCGGTTTACTTCTAAATCCCTGTAAATAATTGAGCATTATAAGCGTATTGGACGTTTCTCGCCAATCAATTTCAGACGATCTAACCGAAATCCAAGCCCGTTTGTTTGAATTATCACACCTGTGAACAACTTTTGTATAAAAAAAACACATTGTTTTCATTGAAAATATGACTTATTTTCAATATTTTGGCGTCCTAGAACTGTTAAAACTACAACTTATGAAAAAGCTAAGCTTCACGCTTGCGTTGCTTTTAATGGGCACATCGTTGTCCTTTTCGCAACAAAGATCAGATGTAATTCATGCAACAACCTTACCCATCCAATTTCTCGGTGAAACTGGGCGTTTGGATCAATTTGTTGAGGCACCGGGAACGGTGAATGAAATAACCAAGGGTGAAAAACTCGGTTATTCAATGAAAAAGGATTGGGTTGGCAACGAGTTTACCAATCCGAATGCGCTACCTCAAGGTGATGATCCTGTGTGGCAACAGGAATATGCTCCAGAAGCTCCGCCAACCAAGGCAATCGGACTTGGATGGAATGGAATGGGCTACACGAGTGTGAACCCTGCGGATCCATCGTGTGATGTTGGTCCCAATCATGTTGTTCAAATGATCAATGGTGGATCGGGCGCTTATATCCGAATCTATACGAAATTGGGTGTAGCAATTGGAACGCAAGTGTATTTCGATAACTTCATGGCGATGCCGGGTGGTGCGGGTGATCCAATCGTTATGTATGACGAACGGGCAGATCGCTGGTTTCTGAGTGAATTTTCCGCATCTGGAAACAACCTTCACGTTGCCATTTCTACATCGCCTGATCCAGGTGGAACGTATTATAAATATATCTTCAACTCTCCAGGAGGATTCCCAGATTACCCGAAATATTCGATCTGGGAGAATGAATACGTGATGACGGCAAACGTGAATACTCCTGATATTTTTGCATTGAATCGAACGGCTATGCTTGCAGGAACTCCTACTACAGCGCAAATGTTCTCTCAATCTAATTTTGGAACAATTGGTTTTCAAGCATCTACACCTGTAAGTTTAAATGGAACTGTGCTTCCTCCAAGCGGTCAACCTGCGTTGATCATGCGTATGCGCGATGATGCTTGGTCAGGATCTGCCTCCGACGCATTGGAAATGTGGCATTTAAGCGTCAACTGGGTCACTCCCGGCAGTAGCACGCTCAGCCAAGTTCAAACATTGGCTACCGCACCGCACGATTCTGAACTCTGCGGATATACCTCATTCCAGTGTTTTCCTCAGCCTGGAACTTCGATTACGCTAGATCCACTTCGAGAGCTGTTGATGAATCGAATTCACTACCGAAATTTTGGAACACATGAATCCATTGTGTGTTGCCACGTTACGGATGTAAATGCAACAAACCGTGGCGGCGTAAGATGGTATGAACTTCGAAGAACGGGTGGAACTGCTGGGACATGGTCCATTTATCAACAAGGAACCTATTCTCCAGACGCTACGAATCGTTGGATGCCATCGATTAGCATTTCTGAAAGTGGTAATATTGGTCTGGCATACAGTGCTGCCAGCGCATCGGTAAGTCCTTCACTTCGTTATACAGGCCGTAAGAGCTGTGATCCACTTGGCGTGATGACTGAACCTGAAACTACGTTAATGGCTGGAACATCTTTTAACGGCTCAAATCGTTGGGGAGATTACTTCCAATTGAATTGTGATCCTGTAGATGGGGAAACATTCTGGCATACAGGATGTTACAATGTTACCACCAGCTGGTCAACACGAATTTCATCCTTTAGTATGGATCAATGTTCACCACAAGTCAGCTTTGGAGCTTCAGCTTACCCTGTGAACGAAGTAGCTGGAGTTACGCCAAATGCAACCAATACATGTTTACCGTATGTGGATCTTTTGGTTCCAATCTCAATTGGGTCGGCGCCTTCCCAAAATGCGAGCATTGTAGTTTCTGCTACAGGAGGTACTGCAACCAATAATGTGGATTATGTCCTGTTGAACACGAGCCTTACGTTAAATGGATCGAATCTCACAGGAAACGTAACTGTTCGTGTATACAACGATGATTATGTGGAAGGAAATGAAACGATCATTTTAACATATACCTTGAATGCAAATGGTGGAAATGCCGTAGCAGGAACGTTGAATCAAACAGTGACGGTGACCATCAACGATGACGATTTAACACCAGCTGCTTCAACGAATACATCGGTTCTTTTATCGCAGAATTTTGAAGCTGGATTTGGTGGATTCACTACTGTGAATGCCTCGGGAGCAACGGCATGGCAAGTTGGTAATAATGCTGCGGCATCTTCTGCTGCATTTGCGATACCCGCTTCGAATACGACGAATTTCGCTTGGATCAATGACGATGCATGTAACTGTAATCAAAATAATGTTGACCTCATTTTCCCGTCCGTCAACTTAGTCGGCTTCACGTCAGCATCTTTGGCTTTTGACTCCTATTTTGAGGACAATACATATCAATCAATTAATGAGAATGCAAACGTTTATGTATCCGTAAATGGTGGTGCAGACGTTCTTATTGGTCCACTTGTGGCTTCTCCAATTGATGTTTCATGGACGGCTCAAAATTTCAGCTTAACGCCATACATTGGAAATGCAAACGTTGTTTTAAAAGTTAAATACAGTGACGCAACAGGTTGGCTCTATGGTTGTACCGTTGACAATGTGCTTGTAACAGGGCAAGGACCCATCAACGTTCAAAGCGCTGTGAATACAGGTGCTGGAATGTCTGGCTACCTCGGACCAAATGGAACGGTTCATTTTTATGATCCATCAGGAGATGTCATGATGACACTTGCCAATAGTACTTCATTCAATTATGGATGTGTCACGGTCGAAGTGGATCGTGCTGGTACGGGTGCGCTTCAGTTTAACAACGCAATCCCAGCGAATTATTTGCATTCAAAAACATTCCGTGTGATTCCTACAAATGCGAATCCAACAGGATCTTACAATGTTACGCTTTACTACAAAGAAGCAGAGGTAGCAGGATGGGAAGCTGCGACAGGAAATGTTCGATCTGCTGCAAAAATTGTGAAAGTATCTGGAAACAATCAAATCTTGAGTGTGAACCCTGGAAATGCAGGTACATTTACCATTGGTGATGCAACCACAACAATCGGAAACTTTAATGGAAATGTGACCTTCACTGCACCATTCACAACTGGTTTTTCTGGTTTTGGGGTTGGGGTTTACAATCCGGCAAGCGGAGCAGCACCCGTTGCGAACTTTAGTGGGACGCCCACATCAATTTGTGCGGGACAATCTGTTTCATTTACGGATCTTTCAACAAACGCGCCAACTGGATGGCTATGGAATTTTGGAGATGCAACAAC
>JBFYPU010000317.1:0-5831 GCA_041303175.1 Crocinitomicaceae bacterium
GCCGAACCTTTCAAAGCAGAAAAATCATGAAAAAATACTTGGGGATTGCCATTTTAGGCTCGCTCACTCTCGGACTTGCGCCTTTTGTTCCGCATCCGCATATCTGGAAACAAATTCAAAATCTTTGGTACGGTCGCCCGATGCCCATGATGGATTGGTTCGATTTATTGATGCACGGCGCACCTTGGGTGTTTTTATTCGTGGTGTTGGGAAGCATGGCTTTTGGGAAGAAAGCGATTCAGAAATAGGGTCTAGATAAATTCTTGGAGAGTTGTTTCAAACTAGTTTTCAATTCTTTTCGGCTTGAAGAAAAGAAAGGTTAAAAGAAGGTAAAGCATCACTCCCGCCCATACAGCGATGCTCATAAAGCTCGCGCGAATCACATTCTTGGGTTCAAAGCGAAACTCAACTTTGCTTTTTCCCTTCGGGAGATCCACTGCCATGAATGTTTCGCTTACCTTGATAATAGGAACGGGCTTTCCATTCACTTTTGCCGTCCAAGCAGGATAGTAATTTTGAAGATAAATGAATTTCCGAGGTTGAGGCAACTCCGCGTGAAGGGTCAATTGATTTGGATTAAAGGTCTCCACCCAAAACTTCTGTGCAGAAAGCGTATCGATGGACGTTGTGTCAATGTGGTTATTTCGATCCAAACGCTCCGCGAAAAAATAAACTGGATACTGTTTCAATTTGTCGAATTCACCTGTTTCTATCGCGCGCGCCATGCTTGTATAGGCATACGGACTGATTCCATCGTAGGTCGGTCGCTTAAAATAAATGGAAAGGTTCTTCCACAGTTGCACAAAATGTTGACTTTGATCCACATCGTTAAACGTGGAAATGGGTAGCGTTGCAGACGGCGTAGGAAATCCTTCGGGCAATGAATCCATGCCAACGGAAGCGTCCTTCAAGGATCGATCGTACAAAATGGTTGCGTATTCATTCATCCACGTAAACGAAACGCCTTCGAGTACAAAAACGAGCAGAAAGGCATTTTTCCAGCTCATGAAATTGAATTTGCGCAGCAATATGAATCCGCATATCAGAACAATGAGTATTCCTCCTTGGAAAAAGATCAATTCATGGATGTGCGCTACGTTCATGAAATGCAGCCAGCCGATTGAGAAAATTTGCGCGAATTTGTATTTTTCTATATCTGCAATCAGAAACAGGTTGACAATCCCGAGCACAACAACGGAAGCAACCAACACGAACGTGAAGTGTTTGCGCAGCTTTTCCGAAGAAATCAGGTGGTTGATTGAAAATCCAGCTGAGAGCAAGAAGAAAAACAAGGCAAAAAGGCGGAAAAGAGAGGGGAAACGGAACAAATCCATAAATGGCAAATAAGTTGTCCACGTGCGTACGGGAAGCGTTTGTCCCAAAGAAATCAACAGAAATAGAACCCCAATTCCAAAAAAGATCTTCACGTTTTTCGGTGCGTCTTTTCGAAACAAGACGGTCAAAATCGTCAGCAAAAGCAACACGCCAAAATAACAATTGGTCATCGAGAAATCGGTTCCCCAAAAGGCTTGATCGTTTTTCGTCGTTGCGAGTGGATAGATGTACGAAGTCAATGCTTGTGGCGACAACGACCCTTCCAAGGTGTTCCAAACATCTGCTCGATCGCTCAGACCCGTGCCGCGCGTGATGAGCGGCGCCATATCGAAAGCGGCAAGTAAAACCACCGAACTCATCAAAAGAAAAAGGACAGCGGAAACACTAAAGAACAGCCATTGCTTGCGATAATGCACAAAATTTTTGGCGCGAATCTGCTTCACGGATTCAACGATGAAAAAAC
Source organism: Crocinitomicaceae bacterium (assembly GCA_041303175.1). Taxonomy (GTDB): domain Bacteria; phylum Bacteroidota; class Bacteroidia; order Flavobacteriales_D; family Crocinitomicaceae; genus UBA4466. The sequence goes on from JBFYPU010000317.1 coordinate 1,799, forward strand.
CAAAGATAATGTAGAGTGTCACGATGAACATTCCGGGGTAACCACCAGAAAGCTGTAAGAACAATACGAGAGCGAGTTGCAATCCAGCTCGAAAATTCGGCGATTGTTGAACCCTAAGAAAATACATCACCACCCATGGCAACCACGCTGCGCTCACCACCCATCCAATGTGTTGCGCATTGCTAATCATCACGCCTGAAAGCATGTATCCGATCGCACATGAGAGCATCGCCACACGCGCAAGACCAAATTGTTTGAGTAATAGATAGAACCCCAATCCGCCCAAATATAGATGAAGCAGGTATTCAAAATGGAGACTCCCCATCGAATAACCACCAAATAGTGCGGCAATTCCCCAGCTCACGGGATACCAGGTGCCTGGATCACCCATTTGAGAAAAACCACCATTGATAAACGGATTCCAAAGTGGAAGCTGGTTGTGTGATAGCGTATCCGTCACGAAATATTTCCATGGGAGGTACAAATCCATCGCGTCCCATTTCATCACCGCCAAACCAAACACCAGCGGCCAAAGTGCCACCACGAGCACCACCAGCAGGAGCAAAGCATCATAATATGTTGAACGCTGTTGTTTCATTCGAAATCGAAAGTACAAAACTTATGGGAGTTGTTGGCGTGACGCTCCCATTTGGACTGAATTGAGAATCTAAGGTGTAGCGGAAGTGGCTCTAAAACGCATCGGTTGAATTCTTTTTGATCAATGCCCACAGAAAATCCTATCTTGGTCGAGAAAAAGTATCCATTAATTGTAAACACCATGGCAAAAAGTCAAGATGCGAAGAAGACCGTAAAAAAGGAAGCAACAAAAACTCCTAAGGAGAAAAAAGAGGCGAAACGCTTGAAAAAGGCAAAATAGAACCTTGAATTTGGTTGAAATAAGCATTTTTCAGTCGATTCGGAAAATTTAAAGGTTGTATCTTTGCGATCAAACTAGCGAAATGGCACTAAAAAACAATGATATTATCAAAAAATTGCGCGTTGCGTTGAAACTGCGCGATGTTGATATTATTGAAATCTTGGCATTGGTCGATTATGAAATCGGCAAAACAGAACTGAGCGCATTTTTCAGAAACGATGATCACCCAAAGTTCAAAGAGCTCAACGATCAGATTTTACGAAATTTCCTCAATGGATTGGTGATCTACAAACGCGGAACGATGGAGGAACGTGGCAAAGCGCCGCATGTCCCGAAACCGCGTGTGGAAGAACCTGTGAAAAACACCCGATACAGCGGAAGACGAGAAGATCGTTAGTTCTCGCTGAGCGTTTGCGTTACATCTGAATATCGTTCAAACTCTCAAACTGCGCCGGAATGTTGGCTGGATCTTCGTCAATGAGTTGAAGTAAATCCCGTGTGATACTCCTCGAAATGGTGGAAATGGGGACGTCATTGGGTGAACCCTCAAACGGATTTTCTCCGGCTAACCCTATGCGCAACATCGTATTGAACACCCAAATCACCACCACGGTGAATGGAATATTGAGCCACACAAAGTACTCCCCGAAAAATGCGTGTGAGCGCGCTACATCTAACCCCATTTCTGCGAAGGCTGGAATGATGGCCATGGGCAACAGCCACATAAAAATGTGCACAAAATGATAGCCAATACTCGCATATTGTTTCGGGTACGGGAAATTTTTGATGCGCTCGGCTTGACCTTGGAGTTCCGTTAGATCCTTCAAAATTCCCTGAAGATTCAACAAGCTAAAATCCCACAATTTCTTTTGATCCGTCAGCGAGCGCAAATGCTGCGATTGCAAGCTTATAATCGCATTCGGCTTGTTTTCTTTCGACATCACATAGTTGTATTCTTCCTTCGATAAATAGGGTAAAAGTTCATCCTCCAACGGTGTGGTAAACTCGGGTACATCGTATTTAAAAGCTACCTTTTCGTGCATTTTTTCATAGGATGCTTCCCACTGTTTTTTGGTGCGCATCGCATAGCGTAAAGCCGTCAACCACGCGATATGGCGGTGCGTGATGGTGCGAAGAATTTCTTTTTCCTCAACCGTTGCTTCGGCCCGGTGCATGTAAAAACTGTCTTTCACCGTAATAATCAAACTGCGAGAATTGTTCACAATACCACCATAAATTTTCCGCGCCTCCCAAATTCTGTCGTAGGCCGCGTTGTTTTGAAAGCCGACCATAAACGCAACCGCAGTACCGATCAATGCTACCGGCGCCAAAGGAACTTGCAACCATTTAATGTCCAATAATTCATAAAGTACCGTGATGAGCGTTGCGAAAAATGTGAAAAACAAGATTTCTCGTTTCGTCCAAAGAATCACATTCTTGAAGGAAAAGCGGCGTTGGATGTACATGTTTTTTTCTTAAAAGTAGTAGAATCTGTTGAATTATATGGAAAATTGCGATCGCATGAACGAAATTGCATTTTCTTCCGTTTTAATAGGAATCTATAATACTACAACCTATGGTGCGGCCAATTCTTCTTTCTGTTCTGCTAACAATCGTTCTTACAAGTCAATCCATAGCGCAGCAACGTATTGGTGTTGACTTAAGCTCGCGCATGCAAAACCTTCAGTTGACCGTGCATTATCAAGGCGTAATCAAGAACCGGTTATTGTATTCTTGCGGTGTGTTTTTTGGCGGGACAGGAAAGTCCTTGGTGCTTAACGATACCCTTCAACTGTATGGCGGAACACCCATTATGTCACCATTTTCGCAAGCAAATGGGTTAATCACCGACACTAGCACAAGCTACTCCATCCTTGATTATTCAACTTCGGCGAGGTTGTTGGGCATTCAAGCAGGGCTTGGCTTTTATTATGAACTGAATGTAAAACACGGTCTGCGATTCAATCTCAACGGGAAAATTGGTATCGCGAGTTCAAGAGTTGGGGGCTATTATCGCTCCATAGAAAATTTCAAGACGGTATACCGTGAGTCCTATGCCAATCATTTTATGGGTGGGGTAAGCGCAGAACTGTTTCACACGATTCGCATGAGCGGGCGATGGACATTCAACTACGGAATCAAGGTTCCGTATTATTTTTCTATCGATCGAACTCGTTTCAATCCTATTTATCAAAAGGATCAACTCCATGGCTTTGAACCCGAGCTAAGCATTGGAGTAACACGCGTGATTGGTAAATGTGATTGACCCGAATCTATACAAATGGGCATTTCTTGGTTTTCACCGTTCTACTATGAATAAGATTTCAGACCCGCTTATTCAGAAAGGCGCGATTTTTGTTTCTTTGTGCCCATGAGATTGTTGCTCCTTCTTTTTTTCTTCGTTTTTGGACATGTTCATGCACAGGTACTCGACAATCGAACGGGCGAAGCCTTCACCGATAAGCCATTTTTTAATGCAGAATTTGTCAAATTAAACCGCCTTAAACGCTTGAATGGAGCCTATACCTACAAAAATCAAGGTGCAGCCATGCGCGAAACTTCCTTCAAACATGTTTTTGAGTTTGATGAGAACGGCAGGTTGACTTCAACGTACGAAACGCGAACGGACGATGGAACACAGGATACAGCTTGGAACATTTATGGCTACGACGAACGTGGATTTCTATCCATGTACAAAAAAACGGATGAAGAGGGATTTACAGTTGTTTGTTATAAGAATGATTCCTTGGGTCGCGTTGTGGAAGAAGAGTTTTTGCGCGAAGTAGACAGTAGTGGTCAACTTATTCGAACGCTTTCATTCAACAAAGAGCGCATCGAATACCATGATTATGGCAATGAAGTAATGCGTACACGCTACAACAACTACAATTTGCCCTATCTCGATGAAACTTTCAATTACAATGAGTTAGGTTATTTGATTGAACGGGAAGAACGGATCAAAATGACGACTTCTGTGTACACCTATGCATACAGCTACAACGACAAAGGCAAATTAGCAACTATTCAGAAAACGAGCAATCGCGAAGAGGGAATTTTGGAAGAAATAACTTACCAATATGACGAATTGGGGAATTTAATCGAGAAAAGGATCTACAAAAACGGCGTGTTTACGACCGATATTCAAATCATCTATAA
>JBFYPU010000318.1:0-5665 GCA_041303175.1 Crocinitomicaceae bacterium
AAAACGAAGAACCTTTTTTAAGCTCGGATTAATGGGCGCAGCTATGACGTTTATTAAACCTTCAAAGGCGGCAAGTCTTCTTGAAGAATCTGCATCGGATACGAAACGAGTTGGACGGAGAATGATCGTTGTTTCGACGTGGATTCATGGATTGGAAGCGAATCGTGGGGCATGGGAAGTCATTGTGAACAACGGAGATTCATTGTCGGCTGTCGAAAAAGGGGTAATGGTTACCGAAGCTGATCTCACCAATCGAAGTGTTGGAGTTGGTGGTCGACCCGATCGTGACGGTCATGTAACCTTGGACGCGTGCATCATGGATCACCGCTCCCGTTGTGGAGCTGTTGCCTGTTTGGAGGGAATCGCTCACCCGATTTCTGTTGCGCGTGAAGTGATGGAAAGTACACCGCACGTGATGCTCGTGGGCGAAGGTGCGCGCGAATTTGCACTGGATTATGGACATGCAACAGCCAAAACGCCGATCAAAGAGGTTAAAAAAGATTGGAAAAAGTGGAAGAAGGAGAACAAGGAAGTTTTTGAAAAACCGGATATCAATCATGAAAACCATGACACAATTGGATTGCTTGCTCTCGATGCGCATGGAAATTTGAGTGGCGCGTGCACGACAAGTGGATGGGCTTACAAGCTACACGGACGGGTAGGTGACTCGCCAATTATCGGCGCGGGTTTGTTTGTAGACAACGAAATTGGTGCTGCGTGTGCAACAGGATTGGGTGAAGCTGTGATTCGAATTGCTGGAAGTCACACCGTGGTTGAATTGATGCGCCAAGGATTTAGTCCGCAGGAAGCGTGTAAAATGGCAGTGGAACGAATTATCCAAAAACACGAAGATTTATCCGGCTTACAAGTTGGATTTTTGGCGCTCGACAAATTTGGAAATTATGGTGGCTATTCCGTATACGAAGGGTTCAATTTTGCGCTCAAAACAACGACTCAAGATGAAATGATTGATGCAGGATATGATCGTAAGTGGTAAGAAATATGAGAAAATTGGGTTTTATTTTGTGTGTTTTCATTGGTTTGAACGCACACTGCCAAGAGAATGCTGAAGCTATGACAGTTGAATGGTCGTTTTTACATCCGCTGAAACAGGCATGGCTCGAATTGGGTACCAAAGGCTCCGTGCAAGAAGCGTTGATTGCGACGGGTGAAATGCCAGATCCGTTCTATGGAACAAATGAACTCAAATTCGCTTGGTTTGAAGAGCATGTTTGGGAATTCAAAGCCCTCGTTTTTGTGACGGCTGAGCAAATGTCCAAGGAATACATCGAATTGGAATTTTTGTCCATCGATACCTACGGTAAAGTGTTTGTCAACGATTCATTGCTTCTTGAAACGGCCAATGCCTTCATTCCGCACCGTGTTCAAATTAAAAATCATGTAAAGGAAGGCTTGAATGAAATTCACGTTTTCATCACACCGCCAGTGATTTACCATGCGGATACGTATGCCAAAATGGGCTATCAATTGCCTGCCCCAAATGATGTACACAAAGTGGCGATCGCACCACTTACACGCAAGCCGCAGTATCAATTCGGATGGGATTGGTCGCTCCGACTAAACACGATTGGTTTCAATAAGCCCGCACAAATTCATGCATACGATCACAACCGAATTGTCAATTCTACGATAAACACGGTTTCGCTCGACGAAAATGGCGCAGAAATGGAGATGACGGTGCAATTTGCTGTTCCCAAGGATGATGTTATGGCGTGGGAAAGTACACAATTTGGTACTGCAGAAGTTGAAGTGAAAAATGGCATTGTGCGAAGAAAAGCGATCATCGAAACGCCCAATTTATGGTGGCCTCGTGGACAGGGTGAACAAGCACTTTATGACGAATCGTGGACATTCAAGAAGGAAAATGAAACGGTGGATGCCAAACAGTTCAAATTTGGTGTAAAAACCTCAGAACTGATTCGTGAAGCCGATCAATGGGGAACCAGCTATTTCTTCAAAATCAATGGGCGAAAATTATTCTGCAAAGGTGCCGATTACATCCCGCAAGACATTTTTCCTGCTCGTGTGAAGGATGAAGACATCGCAGAAATGGTCGAAACGATGGCGGAAAGTAACTTTAACATGGTGCGCGTGTGGGGTGGTGGCTACTATCCCGATGAAATTTTCTTCGAAACGTGCGACGAACTGGGAATCATGGTGTGGGAAGATCTCATGTTTGCTTGTTCAATGTATCCTGGGGACGACAAATTCATTGCCAACATTACCGAGGAATTCAGGTATCATATCCCAAGAATTGCGGCGCATGCGAGTGTTGTTCAATTCAATGGAAACAATGAGGTAGAAGTGGCGTGGGGAAATTGGGGCTTCCAAATTAAATATGGACTCTACGGATCTAGTGCGAAAAGTATCGAAGAAGCATACGATCGAATTTTCAAGGTCACCGCACCCGATGTGGTCAAGGAGTTCACATCGATTCCTTACATTCATACCTCACCCTTGAGCAATTGGGGGAAAATGGAATTTTACAACCATGGATCACAGCACTACTGGGGTGTATGGCACGGAAAAGATCCAATTGAAGACTTCGGTAAAAAAATCGGAAGGTTCAATGCGGAATACGGTTTTCAGAGCTTTCCAGAATTCAATACCATCAAAACGTTTTCAGAACCAAGCGATTGGGATTTGAGTTCAACGGTGATGAAGCACCATCAAAAAAGTTATGTCGGAAATGACATGATTCTGAAGCACGCGCAAAAGTTGTACGGAAATCCAAAGAACTTTGATGAATTCATCTATTTCTCGCAATTGACGCAATCCAAAGCTGTGAGTATGGCCATTGCTGGACATCGAATCGACTATCCGCGCTGCGGGGGAACACTTGTTTGGCAATTGAACGATTGTTGGCAGGTTTCTTCCTGGTCGAGCGTCGATTACTTCGGAAATTGGAAAGCACTTCAATATGAAATGAAAAAGGACTACGAAGATGTTGCTGTAGTTGCGAAATACAATAGTCTCAGCGATGTCGATTTCTACCTCGTTTCGGATGTCGTGGATACATTTATGTGCGATGTGCGCTGCGAGATTTACGACCTTTTCGGCAACTTGAAAACGAAACTGGATTTGGACCAACAACTCAACGGGCAAGAGTCGAGACAATTGTGCATGAAAACGGTGAAAGAGGAGTTGATGAAAATGAACGCACATCTCGTGTTTACTTGGAAAGATCAGACTGGAAATGAACATTCACGGAGCTACGACAATATTAAATTGCCACGTGAAAAAGCACCAGAATCAGTTGTGAAATTGTCGATTGGACCACTAGTTGAAACGGGTAAAGTTGTGCTGACTGTCGAAACCAGTAAGTTCCTCAAAGATTTCTGGATCAGTTCATCCAAATTTGGTGTGCGATTTGATCAAAATTTTCAAAGTTTACTACCCGGAACGCATACCTTTCAAATCAGCTTTGAGAGCATGCCACAGCTCGAGGATTTTAAGTTGATGTGGTTGTAGAATTTCAATACCTATTGTAAACAGGTATTTTATTCTAGATGTTTAACAGTTTAAACTTGTAGATATTACCTAGGTAATTATCTTTGTAGTATGAAAATCGATGACGCCATACAAAGTAAATTTCAATCATCTGGTCAACGTGCCATGTTGAATGTGAGATATACGTCCAATTTTTTCGCGGCAAAACAGAATCAATTCATGGCAGGTTATGGATTGAGCCTTCCGCAATACAATATTTTGCGCATTTTAAGAGGGGCGAAGACGTCCATCTCTGTGAATACAGTGAAAGATCGCATGATTGAGAAGTCTCCAAACACAACACGTTTGATGGACAAATTGTTTGAGAAAGGATTGATTGATCGCGAACGCTGCAATGATGATCGACGGATTGTTTTTGTGCAAATTTCGGAACAAGGATTGGAGTTACTCGCGCAAATTGACCTGGAATTTTCAAGTGAAAAGGCGAATTTAGTACCAAAAACACTCACCGATGAGGAGGCAGATACCTTGAGTGATTTACTTGACAAACTAAGAGGATGAAGGTTGTTTTAACCGCCGTTTGTGCGGTCTTTTTTGCAGGATTTGGATTCTCTCAAACGGGTTCATTGTCAGGAACTGTGTTGAATAGTAATGGAGAGGCGGCTGAATTTGCTGAAATTCGTGTATGTCGGATAGCTGATTCTACCGTGGTCGTTGGTGGAACTTCCGAAATTGATGGATCGTTTTCGATCGCTGCGATTGCGAAAGGAACATACTTGATAAAAGTAACGCTTGCAGATCATTTAATGTTCTATATTTCAAACATCGCTATTCGAAGCAATGACACGACAGCGTTGGGATCCATTAATATGCAAAAAGATGAGACCTTAAACCTCGATGAAGTGGTTGTGGCAGGCTCACTTGATGATTTGAAAGCTGGAATTGACAAGAAAATCTACAATGTTGGACAGGATATTTCCGTTCGTGGGGGCTCTGTGGTCGATATTCTCAACAACATTCCATCCATTGATGTGGATCAAGAAGGGAAGGTGAGTTTGCGTGGAGACGGCAATGTGACGATTCTAATCGATGGTCGACCGAGTGCGTTGACCGCTCGCGATGGTCAAAGCTTGTTGGATGCACTGCCAGCGAATTCAATCGAACGAATTGAAGTGGTGACAAATCCTTCCGCGAAATACGACCCTGATGGCACTTCAGGAATCATCAATATCATCATGAAGAAAAACCGCCAAAATGGTCTCAATGGAATCGTTTCTGGAACCGCTGCTACGGGTGATTCGTATGATGCAACGCTCGGGTTGAGTTATCAAAATAAAGCAACGAATGTCTACCTCAATTACTCCTACAATTTTTTCGAAGGCTACCGAAACAACTACAGTGATCTCACCCAATTGTTCGGTACAGACTCATCCAATTACTTTGATCAGGACAGGACTGGAAGAGATTTGAAATTAAGCAATACACTAATTGTTGGGGCTGATTTTGATTTGGATTCGAACAATCGCATGGGTTTTTCTATGACGGGATCATTGGGAACGCGTGAGCGCGAAGGCGATTTGTTCAATTATCTTTACGATCAAAACGATGTCCTGTTCAGACGATGGACGCGTCGTTCATTTGATCCGATTAGCAGTAAAAATGCTGATTTCAATCTCAATCACACCTACAAATTCAAACGCGGTAACGGGAAATGGAGTTCGAATGCTACGCAATCTCTTGGCGATCAAGATATCTTGGGATTTTATGACGAGCGAATTTATAGCCTTGATGGAACTTCGTTTGTCCCTGGTGTGGAGCAACAGCTGAGCAACACTTCATTTCAACGAATCACGACGATTCAAACGGACGTTGAAGCCATTTTTGAGAAAATTCATGCACGCATGGAAACGGGCGTAAAAGCCATTATCGCCAATGACGAAATTCATACGTCATCCGAACGCTACGATACGGCGTTAAATCAATTTGTTCCAGACACCTTAGCTGACTTCGATTACATCTATGACGAGCAGATTTACAGCATTTATGGTGTTTTCGGTCAACAATTGGGTAAATTCAGTTATCAAGGTGGACTAAGGGGTGAATTCGCTAAACAAGTTCCCAATTTGACGTCAACTGGTGAAAAATACGACAACACCTACTTGAACCTCTTTCCGTCGGCGCATACGAAATACAA
>JBFYPU010000319.1:0-3531 GCA_041303175.1 Crocinitomicaceae bacterium
AATTTATGCAAGCCATGACCCAAAATGGTGTTGACATCTTCGTGCAACAAGTTGTTTTCCAATAACGTGTGAAAAATGAAGCCCATTCCTCCCGAAGCGTGAAAATGGTTGACATCTGCGGCTCCGTTTGGATACACACGGGTGAGTGATGGAATGATTTTGGAAAGATCGGAAAAATCTGACCAATCAATCAGGATTCCTGCTGCGCGAGCAATTGCTAGAATGTGAATGGTATGATTCGTTGAACCGCCCGTTGCCAGTAGACCAATGATGGCATTCACCATCGTTTTTTCCGTCAGAATTCCCGCAATCGTTGTATCGAAGGAACGGCTTTTGATGGATTGAACTAGCACTTTCACCGCTTCTTCGTTCAGACGCATCCGCAATTCAGTTCCAGGATTTACAAAGCTAGAGCTTGGCAACTGAAGGCCCATGATCTCCATCAACATTTGGTTGCTGTTGGCTGTTCCATAAAACGTACACGTTCCAGGCGAATGATAGGAGTCAGATTCCCCTTTCAAGAGGGTTGCTCGATCTATTTTCCCTTCCGCGAAATCACGTCGAATGGCTGCTTTTTCTTCATTACTGACTCCAGATTCCATGGGCCCACCGGGCATAAACAATCCGTGGAGGTGTCCAAACTTTAAGTTTCCAATCAGTAATCCGGGAACAATTTTATCGCAAATCCCAAGGTTGATGACGCCTTCAAACATGTTGTGAGAAAGTGCAACTGCCGTTGAAAGCGCAATGACATCGCGGCTGTAGAGTGAGAGTTCCATTCCCACTTGCCCTTGCGTGACGCCATCACACATCGCGGGCACAGCACCTGCCACCTGAGCAACAGAACCGTACTTCTGTGCAAAGTCGCGAATCATTTTCGGGTAATCTTCGAAGGGTTTGTGCGCCGAAAGCATGTCGTTGTATGCCGTCACAATACCCATGTTGGGCACTTTTCCTTCCGCGAGAGCTGATTTGTCGTGCGCATTACACCCTGCAAAAGCGTGCGCCAAATTTCCACAATGCAAATTGGATCGACTGGATTCTTCTTCAAACTGTGACCTCATCTGTTCCAAATAGGCTGCACGCGTTGCGGCACTTCGGTCAATAATTCGATCAGTTACGGCATTTATTTCTGGATGAATCATAAAGATGGACTATAATAAGTTGTGAGTTGCGGACATTCTTCCACAAACACATTAATTGGTAAATTAATTTCTTCGGCGAGCTTCAAAACCCCCAATTTCTCGACACCGAAAATCATCAGCGCGATCACCATGCTGGATTTGAGTAATCCTTTGCTGCAGGTAATGCGATCCGATGGAAAGCTGGGAGCAGTTGTCCGCACAATGGCCGTGTTTTCTTCCTTCAAATCATGTTCTGAAGCTAGGTCTCCAGGAAAGAGTGACGCCGTGTGACCGTCATTTCCCATGCCTAAAAGAGCAAAATCAATGCGATGGAAAAAATCTGCATAGTGTTCTTCCACGGTAGTACCTTGGGGCGGATCCACAAGACTGTAAATTGATGGCCTTGAATTTAGAGTTAATTCAAAGATTTCGCGCAACATCCGTTCATTGCTGAATTCGCTGTCAAGTGCAACACAGCGATCATCGACCAAACCAATTTTCACTTTCGACCAGTTCACATCAACTTGAGCCAATTGTTTATACAACGAAATGGGTGAGCTTCCCCCAGAAAGTAAAATCCGCGCGTCGCCATTCTGACGAATCGACGAATGGATGATGCTAACAATGTCTTCGCAAAGCGAAGCTTCTAAGTCCTCCTTCGATTTATAGCTGTTCATCTTCATCCATTTTCAAAGAAACCGACCAAACATGTCCGCGATTCATCACAAGATCACCAGGCCCCCATGTTCCCGCTTCATAAAGCACTTTCGGTTGTTTCGTGGCCTTCCAACTATCGGTAATAGACTCAATCCAAATCCATGCCGCTTCTAGTTCGTCCTGCCGCATAAAAAGCGTTTGCTCCCCGCGCAAAATATCAATCATAAGTCTTTCATATGCGTCTGGAAAGGGCTCACTGAACGAGTCCATGAAATCCAGTTTGAGTGAAATTGGCGTATAGCGGTAACCGCCAGGACCAGGAACTTTCGTCATTTGAACAAGCTCGATTCGCTCTTCAGGTTGAAGACGTATGATTAATTTGTTTCCTGGGATCGCACTTTTTGAGTCGAAGAGGTTGTGCTTCACTGATTTAAAGTTGATGACAATCTCTGAATAGCGTTTGATCATCCGTTTTCCGGTGCGCAAATAAAAGGGAATATCCTTCCATCTCCAGTTGTCGATGTGCGCCTTGATCGCCACAAACGTCTCTGTTTCCGATTCGTATTTTTCGATGTCTTCTAAGTAGGAATTCACCTTCTCACCTTTCACATTACCGCGGGTATATTGACCACGAGTGGTGTTGGATTGAACGGATTTTTCATCCAGCAAACGCAAGGAATGCAACACTTTCAATTTTTCATTTCGAACGTGATCCGCTTCTAGTTTTGACGGTGGTTCCATGGCAATCAGGCACAACAATTGAAGCAAGTGATTTTGAACCATGTCCAACAAGGCTCCACTTTTATCGTAATAGTCTCCTCGCTTTTCTACCCCGAGACTTTCTGCTACAGTGATTTGAACATTTTCAATGTTATCAGAGTTCCATGATGATTCAAACAAGCGATTGGCAAAGCGGAGAACCATAAGGTTTTGAACCGTTTCTTTGCCCAAATAATGATCGATTCGATAGGTTTGTTTCTCGGTAAATGACCGTGCAATGCGCGATTGAATTTCTTGCGATGAAGCCAAACTATTTCCAAGCGGTTTTTCCAAAACAACTTTACTTCGTTCATTTACCAATCCCGATTCGCGCAAGGCATCCGCAATTTCTCCGAAGGCAAACGATGGTGTCGATAAATAATAGACAGATTGATAATCACGTGTTTTATCAAGTTCAAGCTTCAAGCACTCGTAACACTCTCTTGTATGTTTCGGAATATAGAGCAGTTGAAGTTTACTGGTAAACAGCGTCAATAACTTTTCATCCACTGGAAGATCGCTTGATGCAACAATAAATGTCTTCAATTGCTCATAAAAACTTTTCTCACTATTTTTAGTTCGCGTCACTGCGTAAATGTTGTAGTCAACGTTCAATTGTTGGTCAACAAATCGGTGAAAAAATGCAGGATAGATCTTTCGAAGTGCCAGATCACCATCGCCACCAAATATGATTGCGTTGAATGGCTTTATGACTTTTGCGTGTTTCGGATTCATAAAATATAATGCGTAAATTAAGGCACTAGGCAAATATAATACTTATTGTCCATAATACAATAACAAATTAATTGTATATTTACGCTGTATCATATTGGTACAACAAAATACATTAAACACTTAAAGATGCACTTAATAGTTGATAGCGGCTCCACAAAAAGCGATTGGGTTTTGTTAAATAAGGGCGAGCGTGAGAGTTTTCACACCATTGGATTGAATCCATACTTCCATGACGAGTCGACGGTATATGACGCCA
>JBFYPU010000320.1:0-11541 GCA_041303175.1 Crocinitomicaceae bacterium
ATTCAATCCTTTCACGATTTTTCGGTACCTGTGAACAATGCCGCCAAAACACTCAAACAGGAAGCACACGCCATTTTGAAAGAATCCAATCATCAATTCAAGCGGACTTCAGAAAAATTCAGCTCCGTGGCGCGCCGTTCACTGCGGGAGGAACACCATCAATTACTGAAAACACAAACTTCCTTGGTGCATGTTTCGCGCGACGCCTTAAAAACAACGAACGTATCCCTTCAACGAACGGAACGCCGAGGAATTACAGCCTTTCAAGGCATGTTGAAAAAAGAGGCATTTACCCTTCAGGCACTACACGATCGCATCCCAATGAACGTGAAATCCAGTTTGACCCGAGAAGAAAATAAACTCAATCAACTCGTCAATTCCGTTCGGCTAATGGATCCAATCAATGTGTTGAAACGCGGATATTCCATCACCACACTCAACAAAAAAAGCATTGGCGCTAACAATCGTCCTGTCGTTGGTGAGAAAGTTATCACGAGAACTGCTACCTTTACAGTTGAATCAGAAATCACCCGCGAGATAGATCCATCAGATGAGTAAAGCCATGAACTATACCGAAGCATTTGAAGAATTGCAGCAAATTGTTGCCGACATTGAAGACGGTGAAATTTCCGTGGACGAACTGAGTGAAAAGGTGAAACGCGCCTCAGAATTGATCGCAATCTGTAAGAAAAAACTCACCTCAACGGAGGAAGATGTGAACAAAATCCTGAAAGAACTCGAAGACGAAACGGAATGATGAAGCGCAAATTCAACCCACTTCAACTCAACATCATCTACATCGTATTGTTTTTGATCATGGCGTGGGCGTATGGCATTTTTGACACGATGGATCGAGGACCGTATTCTCGGCATCAATGGCGTCAAGCCGATTGTTTGTCGATCACACAGCATTATTATCAAGACAATCTGCCGTTTTTAGCCCCTGAAATTCATTGGCGCGGACAAGGCGATACTGGAAAAACGATCAGTGAGTTTCCGATCATCTACTACTCAGTTGCAAAAATTTGGCAAGTCACCGGCAAGCATTATTGGATCTATCGAGGAATCAGTTTTCTAATCATGTCGATTGGTTTGTTTTATCTGAAAAAACTCGCACAACGGGTGCTGCAAGATGATTTTTGGGCCATTTTTATTCCGCTTTTGCTGTTTAGCTCACCCATTTTGGCGTATTATTCCAACAGTTTTATGATGGACTCCAATGCCCTAGCACTCGCTCTGATTGCAGGGTGCCATTACTACCGCCATCGAACGGAACGCTCCTACAAACACTTGGTGTACGCGTGTATTCTTTTCCTCTTCGCTGGTTTGTTGAAAATTACCGCTCTTCTTGTCTTCTTGGGATTAGGTGCCATCTTCCTCTACGAACTATTGTGGAAAGAACGCTCCTTGAAAACGCGCTGGAAAGAATTAATCCCATACGGCGCAACACTCCTCTTCATTTTCTTGTGGTATCGCTACGCGGGAGCATACAATGCTCAAAACATGGCAGGTGTGTTTTTACAGGGGCTTTTACCGATTTGGGAATTGAGCATGGCGGATATCTATTCCAATTGGAAACTGCTTCACAGCGATTTGAAACCGGCGTTTTTTAACGTTACTGCACTCACGTTCATTGGATTGTTGTTTACAGGCATGATCTTGAAATTCAAGCAGACGAATCGCTTCATGCTTGCGCTTTGTATCTTGACGTTGATCGGTATTGGCGGCTTTATTATCATGTTCTTCCAAGTATTCAATGTCCATGAGTACTACTTGACGAATTTATTGGTGATTATTCCCCTCATTTCGCTGCTCATTTTGGAGTTTATGAAACGGAATCACGCAGACATTTTCGCTTCGAGAACGGTGAAAATAGTTGCCGCATTGGCCTTGATTTTTATGACCTATTCGGCGGCTGTTCAAACGGTTGTGAAATACGACATCGGGAAAAAATGGGCGCGTAATTCGTTCATCCTCGACAAAGAACAAGTTGCCTATTGGGAATGGTACCATTGGGATTATGGCAATACGCTGAAAGATTTGGAAACGATCGAACCACTTTTGGAGAAATTGGGGATTGGGAAAAAGGACAAAGTGGTATCCATCCCAGATGGCAGCATCAACATTAGTTTGTATTTGATGAATCGCAATGGCTACAACGATTTTGGCTACCGAGAATTCACACCAACCGAACGCATCGAAGCAGCCAAAAAATGGGGCGCTAAGTACTTAATCCTCAATAACGTTGAGTTGATGAAAAAAGAAGCCTACTTGCAACCCTATTTAAAAAACAAACTGGGCGGCACGAAACACGTCGGTATCTATCGATTGTAGAGCATGAGGAACTTGAGTCTCAAATCAATCGCTTCATGGCCGATCAACGGCACTGCGACACGGATTCTACTTGTTCTCTTTGGCTTGGTCACCATAGCCGCACCACTCATCAACCATTATTTTTTTCGTACTTATGCCTTTGATTATGGCGCCTACAATTTTGCGATCCATGATTATGCTCATTTCCATGTAAGTCCAAACCCTCTCTATTCCTGCGGTCCAAATCCAGCGCTATGGAATGAAGACATTTCCTTCATGCAAGACCACCTATCGTTCACTTTTTTCTTCCTTATCCCGTTTTATTGGGCATTCAGTTGGCTACTCGGAACGTACACCTTGCTTTTTATCCAATCGCTTTTCATTCTGTGGGGAGCTTGGGCCTCCTACAAATTGATTCGTGAACGAACAAGCTCAGAGATATATGGTCTGCTCACGGTTATTCTCTACTTCACACTCTACGGGCGATACAGCGCGCTCACGGGCGATTGCAACCTCATGATCATCCTCGCGAGTTTTGTTCCCGTTTTTCTGCTCTATTTTCACCGAGGCAAAACACTCATTGCCGTACTTTGTTTTCTGTTCTTGATTTTAGGTAGGGAAAGTATGCCCTTGTGGACCTTTTTTATTACCATCTTATTGATGATTGTTTATCGAAAAGACAGACAAAAATTGAAGTTGGCCGCCATTTTTTGTGCCTCTTCTGTCATCTACTTCATTATCGCCTTCAAAGTGTTGATTCCCTTATTTGAAAACCCAAACCGCCCTTTCGATTTGTTCACCTACGGCGAATTGGGCGACACCCCTTTTGAAGCATTGAAATTCATGTTTTCGCATCCAATTGACACGTTCAAACTCCTGTTTTCCAATCAATCTGGTGAGGCAATTTATAACAACGTGAAATTTGAATTCTACTACGTTTATCTGCTTTCGGGTGGAATTTTGCTCTTTTTGCGCCCTATTTATGTGATTCCTTTCATCCCGATTATTGCACAAAAAATGTTCAACGACGCACCCGTTCGGTGGGGAATCGAGTCTTATTATGGCATTGAATTCGTGAGCCTCTTGCCCATTCTTGTTTTCTTCGTTTTGGGCTCAATGGAACGAAAAAAAGTGGGTTATTTCTTGGGAGCAGTTGCGTGCATTATGTCCATTTCGTTCACGGTGTACAAATTGGACCCTGTGAATAGGGAAATTCCGTGGATGGGTGCTGGAAAAACGAATGTATTAGAATCGGCTTTCTACACAAGTGACCTGCCCATTGGCAAAATCAACGATCTGCTGGATAAAATCCCGTCGAATGCAAACGTTTCTGCTACTGGAAACATCGTTCCGCACCTGGCGTTTCGGGATCAAATCAGTTATTATCCCATGGTTCGAAAAAGCACGGAATACATTGTGATTTTAGATCACGGCGACCATTTCTTGATGACTTTGGACGAATTGAAAACGAACTTGAGCAAGTTGAAACAAGATTCAAGTTATCTCGTTATTCACAGCGATTCGAAATTCCATGTTTTTAGAAAGAAAAAAGGGTAGAGCTTTTCGGCCTGTACTTTTTACGGTTTGAACTTCTTCAGATTATCGCTATAAATCTAGTATGTTTACACCATGAAATACATCAAAGGGTTTGATGCCTTACGAGCTGTATCAATCTTACTTGTGCTATTCGCTCATTTAGGAATGAAAAGTTGGTTGCCAGAAAATGCATACGTTCGAGAACGCGTTTGGAATGTATTTTCTGGTGGGGTTGGCGTTGGAATCTTCTTCACATTGAGCGGTTTCTTAATTACGATGATCCTTCTCCAAGAGCTTCGTGAAAATGGCAAAATCAACCTAAAAAACTTCTATGCACGGCGATTCATCCGATTGCTTCCTGCCTTGTTGATTTTTTATCTGCTCGTGAGCACTTTGATGCTGTCTGGTGCGCTTGAATCCAATGTTGTTGGCTTGTTGTATTCGTTCTTTTATATCTACAATTACTTGCCAGGAATGTACTATTCCCCTGAGCTTGGTCACACGTGGTCATTGGCATTGGAAGAGCAATTTTATTTCATCTGGCCCATCATTCTCGGTCTTTTCAAGAAATTTCGAGGAATAACGGTCATCATTTTCGTGATCCTTGGAACTTGTGTTGCCGGGTATTATATTTTTCCGTCCATGAACATCACGAATTCGTACCGAACATCCACTTGGTTTATTCCAGCGGTTGCACCCATTTTAATCGGTAGCTTCTTCGCTATTCTGGAAGCACACAATCGAGAAACATGGAAAAATTACTTCAATGGAAATCATCGGATTTTAATCTTGGCAATTCTGCTGTTTCTCTATCCGCTTTACACCTTGGACAGTACTTTTCTATACGGAACGATCGTAAGGGCTGTGGGCATCTCCTTGCTGCTCATTTGGATCATGAATAATCAACACACCAAGTTTGTTCATGCACTCGAATTCAAACCTCTCCGTTACCTAGGACGAATATCCTATGGTGTGTACATTTTTCAAGGCTTGTTTTTAACAACTGGACCAACAGGTAAATTGCTCATCCAGCAATTTCCTTTGAACATCGCGCTGACGCTTATTGTTGCAATTCTCTCCTTTGAATTTGTTGAAAAACCTACGCTGCGATTAAAAAAACACTTTGTGAACTGAATGCCCGTGAACTGAACTTCCGTCGAACTCTGACTGAAAAGTTATATCTTCGTTCAAAACACACACCATGCGACTCGGTCATTCAATTACACTTCATCTATCATTTGGAATCCTTCTGCTTTTCAGCTCCTGCGCAGAAAAACCCCTTGTTGACGATACCATTTACGAGGATAACGAAAATCTTGGAGCCGACGTCGTGGAACAAAAAACAATTACGGGATCCTTCAGAAGCGTGCAGGGTGTAATGAATGAGCTCAGTTGCTACTGCTCGAATGGTGGCTACGTGAAGACCGCAGATGGCACAGAGGTAGCCGTTTGTTTTAAGTCGGAAGTTGTTGTGCCTAGTTGCGATAAAATCACCGTAACGGGCTACATGACCAGTAAAAGCATCCAATCAAATGGGGCTTGCCCTGCCGGAATAATGGGGTTTTTGAAAGTTCAAGAATACATAGTTGGTGAGTCGGATTATTGATCCCAACTAACGTTGTTCTTTAATAATAAAACTGTTGAGAAAAAGGAACTTGTGACACACCTTGTTCCAGCCAGCGAATTTCTTCTCGGTTAACACGCTCATTCATCCAACAGACGATCAATGTCGCCTATCAATTTATCCACTTCGGCCTTGCTTGTGCCGTCATAATAACCACGGATTCTGCCTATTCGATCCACCAACACAAAATTGTTGGTATGAATAAAATCACTTCCCGCGTCTCCAAGATTGGCCGCTTCAGCAGGTTTTAGAACAAAAAACGACTTTCGAGCGAGTTCATAGAGCTTTTCCTTTGAGCCAGTGAGAAAATGCCATTGACCTTTTTTTGCGCCGTGACCATCCGCATAACGCTTCATTTGTTCAACAGTATCGACTAACGGATCGACCGTGAAACTCATCAGCCGAACGGCATCGTTGTCTGCAAAAGCAAGCTGAATCCGTTGCATTTGCTCGTTCATCTTGGGGCAAATCGTTCCGCAAGTCGTGAAAAAATACTCCGCGACATACACCTTTCCCGCCACCTCTTTTTGGGTAATTGTTTCCCCATATTGATTGCTGAACGAAAAATTCCCAACGCGATGTCCGTTACCGATTCGAGCCATTTCAGCATCTACCATTCCCTCCTCCAAATCCACAGGATTGATCACTGGCAATGGCTTTTCCTCGGGAAGCATCATAAAATAGGCGATCGTTACCCCAATTATAAACAACACCAACAGCGCAAGAATTCGTTTCATAGTGCAAAGTTAGTGTTTACTCCAGTTCAATTAAGCGAACTTTCTTACTTTTAACCTTAGTTAGATTAATAAAACAAACGCTGATGTCAATAAACACTTCATTACTTGCCAAAATTTGCACAACCCCCGGAGCTCCTGGCTTCGAACAAAAAATTCGAGAACTTGTAATCCAAGAAGTTACACCACTCGTGGACGAGGTTCAAGTCGATAATATGGGAAATGTATACGCGATCAAACGCGGAACAGGCGATAAAAAAGTGATGATTGGTGCGCACATGGATGAAATTGCATTCATGGTGACACACATTGACGACAACGGCTTCATTCGCTTTCATACATTGGGAGGATTTGACCCGAAAACCTTGACGGCACAGCGCGTGATTGTGCACGGAAAAAAGGACATTATTGGCGTCATGGCGTCGAAACCCATCCACGTGATGTCGGCCGATGAACGCAACAAGGTGGCAAAACTCAGTGATTATTTCATCGACACAGGATTAACAGCTGAGGAGGTGAAAGAACTGGTAACCATTGGTGATCCTGTGACCCGTGAGCGCGAATTCATCGAAATGGGGAATTGTGTGAACGGAAAATCATTGGACAATCGCCTCGCGGTGTTCATTCTGATCGAAACATTCAAACAATTGCAGGGCAAAGAAGTGCCTTATGATGTTTACGGTGTGTTTACCGTTCAAGAAGAAGTGGGCATTCGTGGTGCAAACGTTTCTGCTTTGCGGATCAACCCCGATTTTGGATTTGGATTGGACACGACCATTGCGTTCGATTTACCCGGTGCGGCAGCTCATGAAAAAATCACAGAACTGGGGAAGGGAACGGCGATCAAAATTATGGATGCTTCCACCATTTGCGACTACCGCATGGTGCGTTTTATGAAAGAAACGGCGGACAAACACTCGATCAAATGGCAACCTGAAATCTTAACCGCAGGTGGAACAGATACAGCCGGGATTCAACGCATGACCGAAGGCGGATCCATTGCTGGGGCGGTTTCCATCCCAACACGCCATTTGCACCAAGTCATTGAAATGGCGCACAAAGATGACATTCAAGGAAGCATTGATTTATTGGCTGCCTGTTTGGTTGACATTGCATCCTTCGACTGGAGTTTTAAGTAACTAACCGTGGCATTCCGTGAATATTTAATGCATTTTAAGGAAATTTTGTTGATAATTTGAAATTGATGTACTTCCTATTCGTACCTTGACTCCGCTAATTAAACTAGACGCGACAATTATGGACGTAAAAGATCTACTAGAAAACGAAACAATTAAAGGACTCCTCAAAAAATTTGGCGTATCCCCTGCGATGGCAGAATCTGTTGCCAATCAAGCCTTGAGCGCCATCAAAACCAAGTTCAATAAAGACCCTAAACAAATGTCGAGTTTGCTTTCAGCTAACCCAAACACAAGCGAGGACGAATTGTTGGCAAAAGAGGTGGAAGATGATTTCATCGATCGATTGATTAAAAAAGTGGGGATTCCAGAAAACATGGCAAGTCAAGCAAAAGGCGCGATCCCAGGGATTTTGAGTCAATTGACAAGTAAACTGTCAGAAAAAGGAGGAAATGATGAGGGTGGAATTGCAGGTATGCTCGCCAATGTTACGGATATGTTTGACGGCGATAAAGCCCCTGCCAAACCTGGACAACCGGCAAAAAAATCTGGCGGTCTCTCTGGCCTCATCAGTAAATTTTTTGGCAAGTAGTCCAATATCAGAAAACAATGTGATAATCTTAAAAGGTTAGTCCCACTTTTTTATATTTTTACAAGGAGGTCTCCGTCATCGGTTTCCTCTTTTTTCGTTTTTAAACCCGCATCAAATTATGTCGAAAACTGAACTATTTCAAAAAGCCATAGAAGAAGGATATACCTTTAAAGGAGATTTTATTGTTTTGGGCGGTGGCAAGCTCGATGATGAATTGGTTCCCAACACGCACATCAAAGTACCGTTAAAGACCATGAACCGCCATGGTTTGATCGCAGGAGCAACAGGAACAGGTAAAACCAAAACACTTCAAGTCATTGCAGAGCAATTATCACTAAAAGGTGTTCCAACGCTTTTAATGGACATCAAAGGAGATTTGAGCGGATTGGCGGCATCGGGTACGACGAATGATTTCATCACCAATCGACATGCTGGAATTGGCTTGCCCTACGAACCGATGGCATTTCCCGTTGAACTTATGACCATCTCAAACGGTGACGGTACGCGTCTAAAAGCAACGGTTTCAGAGTTTGGGCCGGTTTTACTTTCCAAAATTCTCGGGCTCAACGACACACAAGCAAGCGTTGTTTCGTTGATTTTTGTATACGCCGACACGAAAAAATTGCCACTCATCGACCTGAAAGATTTGCGCAAAATGCTCCAATTCGTTATCAGCGATGGAAAAGAAGAAATTGAAGCAGAATATGGCGCGGTTGCATCTGCGACAGTGAACATCATTATGCGAAAAGTGATCGAACTCGAGCAACAAGGTGCGGAAGCATTTTTTGGGGAACGATCTTTCGAACCTGCGGATTTACTCCGAACAGACGCAAACGGACATGGCATCATTTCCATCCTGCGTTTAATGGACATTCAAAGTCAGCCCAAACTGTTTTCAACGTTCATGCTGAGTTTATTAGCAGAAATATATGGCAGTTTCCCCGAAGAGGGTGATGTCGATAAACCCAAGTTGTGCATTTTTATTGACGAAGCACATTTGGTCTTTGAAGAAGCCTCATCAGCACTTTTGAATCAACTCGAGGTGATTGTAAAATTGATCCGCTCGAAAGGAGTTGGCGTATTTTTCTGTACTCAAAATCCCGTGGATGTCCCCGATGATATTTTGGCACAACTTGGCTTGAAAGTTCAACATGCACTGCGTGCGTTCACCGAGAAAGATCGAAAAGCGATCAAAAAAGCAGCAGAAAACTATCCCATTTCGGAATTCTACAATACCGAAGATTTGATCACGCAATTGGGAATTGGTGAGGCATTGGTTACAGCTCTGAACGAAAAAGGAATTCCAACGCCACTTGCCGCAACAATTTGTCGCGCACCGCTCACGCGCATGGATGTGCTTACACCCGAGGAAGTAACGGCCTTGGTAGCAAAATCGACCATCGCGGCGAAGTACAACGAAGAAATTGACCGTGAAAGCGCTTATGAAATCTTAACCGGTAAAATCGAGCGCCATTCTACGGATGCGGAACAGCAAAAAGCGCGTGACGAACAGGAAAAAGCCAATGAATTACTTCGTGAAAAAGAAGCAAAACTCCGAGACGCCGAATTGAAACGACTCGAACGCGAAGAAGCAAAACGTGAACGCGAGAAAATGCAAGACTTGGAACGACTTCGAAAGGCGCAAGAACGCGAACAAAAAAGAGAAGAATTGGAACGGGAGCGCATGTGGAAAGATGGCGCAACCAATGTAATTAAAGGCGCAACAAGCAGTCGCGGTGGCGGTTGGCTTGGAGATCTCACACGCGGACTGCTCGGAATTTTAAAAGGTAAATAACCATGCGCATTAGCCTTTTTAGTTGCGTGATCGCTCTAGGATTCGCTTCTTGTGATGAAGGAATTCCAGACGCCAATCTCCTCGATGATAAACATCAAACTGAATCAACTAACTCCAACACCATGAATCCATTCTCAGGACGCACAGTTGCATTTTACAACGTGGAAAATTTGTTTGACACAAACTATGACCCACGCAACAACGATGAAGATTTCACTCCCGACGGTGAAAAACGCTGGGATGAAGATCGTTACCAAACCAAATTGGAACGGATTGTGGATGCCTTTTCCGAATTTGAGCAACCTCCCATGCTCCTGGGTTTGGTGGAAATTGAAAACCGCAACGTACTTAAGGACCTATCCAAAACGGGTGATTTCAATGCCATAAACTATGGTATCGCTCATTACGATTCACCCGATCGGCGTGGAATTGACGTGGCTTTGCTGTATGATGAAGATGTCTTTTCTGTGATTTCAAGTTCAAAACTGCGCATAAAGATGGACGATGATCCGGATTTTGCCACGCGCGATATTTTGTATGTGGAAGGCGAATTGGCGGGTGGCGTAAAAACCCATGTATTCGTCAATCATTGGTCATCACGAAGAGAGGGGCAGTATGAAACACAACCAAGGCGCATTGAAGCAGCCCACACCTTGCGGGAAAAAGTAGACGAAATATTGGAAAAAGACCCAGATGCTAACATCATCATTTTGGGCGATTTTAATGATCATCCCGACGACAAAAGCTTGCAAACGGTGCTTCGCGCGAAAGAATCTGGCTTCGAAGGTGAAGGTGATTTGATCAATTTATTGTTTGATGAACACACCCGCGGAGAAGGAACCGCCGTTTTCCAAGGCGATTGGGCAGTGCTCGATCAAATCATTGTTTCACAAGCCATTTATGACGGAAAATCGGGCCTTTCGATCCAAGGAAAAGATGCTGAAATCATCAAAAAAGAGGAACTCTTGTTCACGAATCGAAGCACGGGCGAACAAAAACCAAATGCCACCTTTGGTGGAAATAAATACTACGGAGGTTATTCTGATCACCTTCCTGTTTACATCATTTTAAACTAAACGCATGGCAATTCTACCCACTCATCCTGCAGCAGGCCCTGAAAATTGGAACAAAAAAGAAATCGAAGAGGCAACAGAAATCTTGATCGACGAGGTTTACGAATACTCCAAACGGCTTTACGCAGAAGGTAAACGAAGTCTACTCATTGTTTTTCAAGGCATGGACGCTTCGGGAAAAGACGGATTGACGCGTTCGCTCTTTCTAAAAACGAGTCCGGCTTGGGTAAATGTGCATTCGTTCAAAAAACCATCGGATGAAGAGTTTGCACACGATTTCTTGTGGCGCATTCACAAACGTACACCAGAAAAAGGCATGATCAATGTGTTCAATCGTTCGCACTACGAAGACATTTTGGTGCCCTCGGTGTATGGCTACATCGATCAAAGCATTGTTGACGCGCGGTATGAGCAAATCAATCAGTTTGAGCAGTATTTGGAGGCAAATGGAACAAAAGTCTTGAAGTTCTACCTAAACGTGAGCTTCGCGAAGCAAGAAGAAAAGCTATTAGAACGCATCAACACAAAGGAGAAGCATTGGAAGCACAACGACGGTGACTGGGAAACACGCGAACACTGGAACGAATTTATGGACGTGTATGAATCGCTTTTCGAACGCTGCAATGCCGTTCCGTGGCACATCATTCCATCGGATCACAACTGGACAAAACTGTATGCAACGGCGAAAATTGTTGTTGACACCTTGAAGCAAATGGATCCGCAATTCCCAGCGCTGGA
>JBFYPU010000321.1:0-4364 GCA_041303175.1 Crocinitomicaceae bacterium
CGGAAATATCATCGAGGTACACTACGGCATCATTTGAATAGGAATTTGCTGTAATTCCGAATTCAATATTCGTGTACATTCCTTTGGTTCCCTGCTGGTTATAGAGCAGATCCGTAGGCAGGGTTTTGGTGTTCAATTCTTCCAGAACGAGTTGATCATCAACGTAAAGTCTGACCGATCCCTTTTTCTTTTGAGAAAGATAGGTCTCTAAGGTCAATTTAAACCATTGATTTCTTGGCAGACTCATCACATTTTGGTCCAAATACCCGTTTTTGAATTTGAATTCGACCACAGGATAATTTTCCGCTCCAATATTTGCAATTCGCATACCCGGTCCCGCTCCTATCGCTGTGCTTTCTTCAAAATCCATGAGAAACAGCCAATCCAATTCTTGCGTCCCTTCAATATAATACCAAGCGGTCAAGGTCACCGTTTCTCCTTCATAAAATGCCATTTGATTCTTGAAAATACTGCATTTAGAGAGCTGATCATCGGTACTTTTTGCTGCCACAAATTTGAGACTTTTCGTCCCAGAGTGGGCCTGTTCAGTCGAAAGAACAACTGAATTTTCTTCCTTCGTGATTTGCGTAGCTGACCAGCGAGAATCATCTTCAAGGATCAATTCTTCAAAGGTGGCATACCCCTCAAAGCCATCAGCATAATTATTCGGACCACCAAAGTATTTTTCCTTGTTGCACGAAGCACAAAGCAAGATCAATCCAAGAAAATAAGCGATTTTTTTCATGTTACTTGATTTTATAACCAATTGAAATTCCACCCCAGTGTTCCCATTGTCGGTCAAAGAGATACGAAACAATCGGCGTGTAGGAGAAACGATAAAACATTCTACTTTCTTTGGGTTCCAAGCGATAACCTACACTGAGTGGCGCACGAAAGAAAAATTGGCCTTTGCTAGTGATCGTGAAAGTTTGACCAAGGCCAACATCTAGACAATGGTTTATGCCATAAATCCCATGCACCATAACAGGAAAAATGAGTGCGAAACCATTGTTTTTATCAATCGGTGTAAAACTTAATCCCGGGCGCAACAAAAAGCGCAGTTTCGGATATCGGTGCGCAAAGATGTTTTCATAATTAATCGATCCAAATCCTCCGGAACCACCCAATTCAAAGTAAAGGTTTTGCCGCTTCGGCAGTTTTAGTTGGGGTGTTGCAACAATCATGTTCACCTGGTCGTCCACAGAAATGTCCAATTCCACTTGTGCATGCAATTCCATTGAAACAATGAGAAACGCGAAAAGTATGGTTCTAGTCATGATCATTTTCATGCGGAATAAATTAGCCAACCCGCTTAAAATAAGCATATAAATCCTTCTTAGATCCGAGTAAATTATACCAAAGACACAATTCATCTTTTCCAATTTTCACGACCCGAATTCCTTCTTCACCCCATTGCATCTTAAAAATCGCATTGTCGTCAGCTGAAGTGATCACACCTTTATCGACAATATACTTGATAGTAGAATAGTCGAGCGTCTTTTTCATATAATCCAAACCGAGCGATGTGGTACTCATGCGCCCATCTTTTGTAAAACCAAAGATCATCTTAGCGTTGAACAAATCTGGTTCTGTACCTTTTACATCTGGATTGGATCTCGTTTCGGTAATTTCCCATATTCCCGCCAATTGTTCGTTTGTTACATCTACCGTTGGTGCATCGATGAGCACTTTTGGAGTTTGATTTGAATCCACTTTCTTCTCCTCGGTTTCAAGCGATGAAGTGCACGATGCAAGCAACAACAATAGGGTTAATTGAGCAGTTCCACGATATAGTTTTGCCCTCATAATTATTCAATTTAGTTTGATTTCCAACTTTTAATTCGTGATTTCGATTCGTGAAGTGCCGTTTTCAAGTAGTCTACATCCGACTGATCTACGTACGCTTGAGCCGAAAGACGTAAGAAGATTTGATCCCGCCATTTGAACACGGGAATCTCAATTTTGTAAGTGTTGTAGAGTAGATTCTTGAGTTCTAGCGGATCGTCAATAGGAATGGGAACGCTACACAATTGTCCAAGAAAATCGGAATTGAGTGCCGTGATGGGTTGCGTCCCCGCAATGTCACAAAGGTCTTGATAATTATTCAAGATCAATTGTTTACATGCCGCAGAGACTGACCACCAATCCCTTTCCTTCATGTATTCAATCGCTTTGGGCAGTGTCAAAAACGCAGAATAGTCCCGCGTACCTTGGAGTTGATGGTAATCCAGAAACTTCGATTTCCCAGGTACTTCTGCTTCAAATCCCCAACTAATGAGCAAGGGATCGAAATCGTTTTGAAATTCCTGGGTCACGTATAAAAAGGAACAGCCTTTTGGCGTCATCATCCATTTGTGGCAGGCACCCGTATAAATATCAGCCTTCAGTTTCGAAAGGTCCAGGGGTATGTGACCTGGCACGTGAGCACCATCCACAATTGTGATCAATCCGAGTTGTTTTGCGCGTTCACAAATTTCTGCTACTGGAAAAATCGTCGCCGTCATGCTTGTGATTTGACTAATGAAAATCGCCTTCGTTTTGTGCGAATAGCCTTGCCAAAACGCCTCAATAAATGCCTCTTTGGTTTGAATTCCCAACGGAATTTCTTGTTGAACGTAATTTGCACCTGCCTTTTGACAGTAATAATTCCACGTTCGATCCATTGCGCCGTACTCGTGGTTGGTCGTCAAAATTTCATCTCCAGGTTCCAATCTAAAACTCTTAGCGATGATATTGATGGCATACGACGGATTCATGGTCATCACCAAATCATCTGGGTCACAGTGAATGTACTCCGCAAGCGCCGCCTTGGAAACTTCCAATTGCTTGTTGCCTTCTTGCACAAAAAAATGCACAGGGTCTTGCTCTAGGCGCAATTGCCAGTATTGATAATTCTCAAAAATAGGTCTTGGACAAGCACCAAAAGAACCATGATTGAGGTGGCGATAGGCTGGATTTAAGAGGAAATCATCTTTCAAATTCATGTAGGTAGTATTCAAATTGTGTGAATAATTTCAGTCACACCATATTTTTCCGAAAATACGAAATCTTTATTTGTTGCTTTCAAATCTGTGGGGTAGAATATCGAACTCAAGATTTTAGTGTATTTTTGATTTGTGCGCAAAAGAATTAACCATATCATCCTGTTTCTCGTTTTCTGCGGTTTAGGATTTCATGGAAATGCACAAGCCGATAGCATTGCTGCTCGGAACTATTTCGAGCTTTTCCAAGATTTTGAGTACGTTGATACCCTCAAGGCTAGAATCTATAGCGATTCCGGAATTTTTTATGCTAAACGATCTGGTAACAAAATCCTTCTCGGGCGAGCGCACCAATTCAAGGGATGGTATTTTCAGGACATGTCAGAATTTAAAAAAGGCAAGGATCAATATTTGATTTCACTGGAATATTTCAAACGTGCAAACGCAAAACAGGGAATTGCGGATGCATATGGGAACTTAGGCAACGTCTTTTTAGATATGGGAGAATTGGCTCAAAGTTTGGACTACCAGCTCAAATCGTTAAGGCAGAACGAACTCATCTTGTCAGCCAAACCAACCAAGGATGCAAAAGATTGGGCGCTAGAAGGCAAGACATATGCCTTGCACAATATAGCGTCCATCTATGCCGATTTGGATTTAAACGAGAAGGCGCTAGAATATGCGCATAAGAGTTTGCGAGCAGAATTGGCTGTGAAAAATCAAGTTGGAGCCGCGGTCTCGTACTGCTCCATTGGTTCTTATCATAAAGCTCTAGGAGCCATTGATAGCGCCATTCACTACTACAAATTGGGGATAAAAATCTTCAAGCAAGAAAAATACGATGTAGGTTTGCCAAGTGCCTACTATTCGCTTGCTTCCCTTGAGGGTACAAAATTGACAGACAACGAAAGAGCCAATTTGGTAATTGAAGCACTGAAAATCGATCAACGTTCTGGCGATCGGAACGGCGAAGTGAATGGCTTGCTCAGTTTGGCGGAATATAAATTCAACGGGCTCGCGATCGATAGCCTCGGACGTCTTTTGAAGAGAGCCGAAAAGTTGATCGTTGAGCACGATTTAGCGCATTATAACGAACGGCTTTATAAACTCTATTCTCAATTTTTCGAGCGAAAAGGCGAATTTGGGAAGGCGCTAATTTACATGAAGAAGCATCTTGCCTTGAAAGAGATTTTTGACAAACAAAAGAAAAATCAAGATATTCTGACCGCCGACATCAAGTATGAGGTTCAACTAAAAAGCTACAACGACAGTTTGCAATTGGCGGAAAGTTATGAGCTCAGTCAAGAAAAATACCAACGCAAAATTGCTGAGCAGCGCACATGGATTTCCTTGGGTGTTTTAGGTGGTTTAATTCTTTTGGGT
>JBFYPU010000322.1:0-7918 GCA_041303175.1 Crocinitomicaceae bacterium
GATTTCGGCTGCGTTGAGTGCTTTGGGTCAGAACAATCCAGAGAAGGCAATGGCATTGGCTTTGCCATTCGAAAGCGAGAAATCTTCGAAGATGTTGAGTGAAATCGGACAGTTGTATGCAGGTCACGCAGGCCCAGAAAAATACGATTTCTTTATGAATGCCATCAATGGTGGAACCGTGATTGGCTATGATAAACTTGGATTGATCGGTGCGTTTACAGGTTTTGTTGCTAGGCAAGATTATGAGATCTATGAAAAATCGTATGGTTTCTACGATGGACTTCAATCCTCTAAAGACTTGTACACGCAGATGTTTCTCCCGCAGTTTGTTGGGTATCTCGCACAATCCATAGACAAGAAAGTGGATGAATTGAATGATGAACTGAGCGCGTATGAAGAGAGCAAGGATGTTGTGCTAGCGAATACTACCCGAAAAACGATTTCGAATTTCAAGGCACTTGGAGAGAAATATGAAGCACTTCAAGTGAAGTTGGAAGAAAAAAGTAAAGAAGAAGGCGAGCATTAAATGCTTGAACAAATCTACTGGCGCAAGCCAAAGAACAAAGGGTGGTCAAATTGACTGCCCTTTTTCATGCCCAAAACTGATCAAAATCACTTTTTTTGCTGCATACAAATCATTGAATCAGCGTGAGATAAGTCGCAACTTTGTATTATAACATTAAAACGACGAATCATGACAACTCACACACTAACAAACGAAAAAAATCTTACACAAGTCAACCAAACAACGCATGTTTGGGAAAAAGATGCAGAATTCAACCGTTTTGGATTAATTTCCATTCTATTGACGATTGTGGGCTGCCTCGGCGGAATTACTGTCGGCATGGGTGCAATTGAACACACATGGGCGCTTATTTTGATTCTGATCCCAACCATGACAACTCTTAGCGCTATTTTGGCCGTACAGCCAATGCGCACAATCATCTACGCCACTTCGGTGAGTATAATAATAGATGTCACTCTCTTATTGTACTTCCTTTTTGTCTGATTCGTTTTTCCGATTAAGTTCGGAAGTGGTGGACGTAGCATAGCTCGGTTTCAGCGATGGAATCGGGCTTTTTTCATGCAATTGGTGACGTGTGTGCACTGATGTAATGTTCGATCAAGCCGTTTATTCGCCTGCAGGATTTCGAACAAGACGTATGTTGAAGGCTTGACTACAGGTACATAATTTTTGCTTGCGTTTAACTAAGCAATTAGTGAAACCGCTTTTCAGCACTATAATTTTTAGCCTCACCTCCGCGCTCGGGCGTAATGAAATAGCTTTGCGAAAAGAAACAAGTGCGACGCTTACGGATGCGCGTAACGCGTTACCAGCAGACGGTTAGCAGAGCTTGTTTCTTGAGTGAACTATGACATGAAGACCGTTAAAGCGCCCAAGTGAAGATGATCCGAGTGCCGATGATCCGATATTCCGATTTACCGATTAGCTAGGGCTTCTGACTCCGTCGGTTTTAGATTTATCGGCAACTGAGCGCAGTCGAAGTTCCGAGTACAGGTTTTCGAACGATCCTCTGGCTTCGACTACTTCGACTGCGCTCAGCAGCCGTGCGCTCAGCCATCGGTTGATCCAATATTCCAATAATCTAACGATCTCCTAAAACGCCAAAACCTTAAACTCCGTTCGTCGATTCTCTTGATGCTGCACATCCGAACATTTTACCCCGTTCGAACATGCATTCACCAATTGAGTTTCACCGTAGCCAGCCGATTTTAATCGGTCAGCGGAAATCCCTGCTTTTGTCAAGAAATCAACTACGGATGCCGCTCTTCGCTCGGATAGATCTTGGTTGTGCGTATCCGATCCTTGCGCGTCGGTGTGTCCGCCCAACTCAATTTTGAGGGTTGGAACTTCGTTCATTAGCGCGATCAGTCGGTTCAATTCGGCTGTGGATTCTGGGCGCAAGGTTGCTTTGTCCAAATCGAAGAAGATGTTGCGCAGCACGATTTTGCTGCCCACGGAAAGTTTTTTCAACTCGACGTTTTTCTCCACTTCTTGGAAGGCTGCCGTGTTTGGAATGTCGAAGTTTTCGGAGTGGAACAAGTATTCGTCTTTTTTCACCGCAATTCCATAGTTTTTTCCAGCAGGAAGGGAGACGAGGAATTTCCCCGTTTTGCTGTTTGACTTGAAGGTCGCGATGACTTTGTTCGCTGCGTTGTCCACAATTTCGATTTCTGCTTCCAGCACATCTTTCGATAAAAAATCGGAGATGACGCCTTTCAAAATCGTCAATTGCGCTTCTTTCACGACCACTTCAGGAGCAATGACCACATCCTTGACGGGCGAAGCCACGCTTGCGAGGAGGTTGTCTTCATTGTTCAAGACCATTTGTTTCTCAGGTCCTAAAAAGGTAATTCGGTACAAATCCCTCATTCCTTTGTTGTCTTCATTTGCCGTTGACATGTAATATCCATGACGTCCACTTGCTGAAATCACGAAAAAGGCATCTTCATCGGCCGTGTTTACGGGATAGCCCAAATTTTCGGGAGTACTCCATTTGTTTGTTGCGGCGTCATAAACCGATTTAAAGATATCCATTCCACCCATCGAGGTGTGACCTTCCGATCCGAAATAGAGTGTTTTTCCATCTGGGTGCAAATAGATTCCATCTTCTTTGTACTTGGTATTGATCGTTGGCCCGAGGTTTTGTGCCTCACCCCACTTGCCTTTCTCGTCTTTTTTCGACAGATAAATGTCATGTTGTCCTATTCCACCCGGCCTTTCAGAAACGAAGTAGAGCGTGTTCCCGTCAGGAGAATAACATGCGGAAGGTTCTTGATAATCCTTCGTATTGATGTTCTTGCCCAAATCTTCTGGTTTGCTCCACTCCGAACCTTCTAAGACACATTCAAATAAATCGCCATAGCCCGATCCGCCTTTGTAAATAATGATCCGCGATCCATCTGGAGAAATAGCTGAAACTGCGTCGTGGTCGCTCGTGTTTACGTTTTCGCCCATGTTTTTCGCTGGCGACCACGTTCCATCTTCGTTCTTGGTGGAAATGTACAAATCCTCGTAGTGCTCGTTCAACACGGGGTCAATTTTTCCGCCCGTTGAGCCTTCTCGCCGCGATGTGTAAATGATCACCGATTCATCCGCAGAAATCACCGCGCCATATTCGTGGTACTTGGTGTTAACGTTCGATCCCAAGTTATCAATGAACACGCGGATCGGCTTTTCTACAATCTTTTTCCCGTTGGTACATTGTTGAATGCGCAATTGAATGTCTTCGATCTCCCACGAATCTTGCACACTTGCGCGGTACTTCGTATAGAACGACACGGCTTTGTCAAATTCCAAGTTCAAATGGTAGGCTTGCCCCAGGTAAAAATTAATCCTGGGATTGATGCTCGGTTGCAGTTCAACGGCTTTGAGCAGATGCGTCATCGCTTTGGGTTTATGCACCGAAAAGAGGTAGCACTCGCCCAATTTATAGTTCAACAAGGCATTGTTCGGGTTGAATGCTTGGGCTTTTTCATAGAAAGGAATCGCCTCTTTGAAGAAGACTTCTCCTTGCTCGTAGAGTTTGTCGCCCGCCTCAATATTGTCTTTGGCCGCTTTTAATCCCTCTTTATCTTCTTTGAAATTATCTTTATCAAATTCAATTCCTTGTGCAAAAACGCTGAATGTCGATGCGATCAAAGCAGCAATAAGTACGGTTGTTTTCATCTCGTTTCTCTTATCGATTAATTACATGCACCCATGAATGACTTCACTCCTTCGGCACCAAGTTCGCTCGCCATTTTCCAATCGGAACAGGCTCCTGCATCGTCTCGCAAGAGTTCTTTCGCGTTTCCTCTATTTTGGTAGGCGTACGAATAATTTTTATCCAGTTGGATCGCTTTTGTGCAGTCGTCGATACACCCTTGATAATCGGCCAACTTGAACTTTGCGCTCGCGCGGTTGTTATAGGCGAACGCGTAGTCAGCTTTCAATTCAATGGCTTTGCTGAAATCTTTGATTGCCTCTTTAAAATCGCCCGAATCAAAGTACACACTTCCCCTGTTGTTGTAGGCAATGTAGTAATTGGGATCCAAGCTAATCGCTTTCGAATATGACGCCAACGCACCTTTCAAGTCGCCATTCTTGCGCAAAGCGCTACCCAAATTGTTGTGTGTGAACGCCAACTTGTCGTCAATCAGCAGTGCTTTTTTGTAATCATTGATTGCGCCTGTAACATCACCCAATAATCGTTTTGCGCTCCCGCGATCGTTGTATGCATAGGCGTGTTGCTTGTCTACCTCAAGGGCTTTGTTAAAATGTTCGACGGCCGTTTTATGGTCGTTCGCCTCAAACCTGATCACACCTTTGTAGTAATGTGCTTGGGCGTGAACTGCTTTCAACACCGTGGTTTGCTCGAAATCCGCAAATGCTCCTTCAGAATCTTTCGAAGCGTACTTGGCTTGTCCGCGCAGATACCACGATTCCGGATTATCAGGAACCAAGCTGATCGCCTTATCAAAATCCGTTATCGCACCGCTTAGGTCACCCTGCTCCGATTTGCAAACCGCTCGATTGAAATGCGCAGGTTCAAAATCACCATTCAACTCAATTGATTTGGTGAAGTCGGCTTGTGCCGCGGTATAATTCTTGTTCTTAAACTGAGCGATTCCACTGTTGTAGAGACGCTCTGCTTGAACGCTCGCAGAATCTAAGATGGCAGCCCTCACAATGGAGTCTTGCGCGAAGGTCGTGCAAGAAAGGAGCATACTAATGGTCAGAAATGCAGTAGCTTTTTTACAATTCATAGTTTTCGTGTTTCAGTGTTACCTCTCGATTCGGAATGAACGCAACAAATAACCTCAGCTAAATTTACTACTTTACTTTTGAACGTGTGCAATCGAGTTGGAATTCTGATGATCTGATGATACAATCCCCAGCGCCCAGCGTAGGCGAATACCCTTTTTCTTTTTTAGAAAAGACAGCAGCCGAAGGAGACCGCCAACCGCAGTAGCAAGAAGAAGCGCAGCTTATTAGCACCGAACGTTAGTGAAAAGAAGGGAATTATCAAACGATCTAATTTTGGAATAAAGTAACTCGAGTGATCTACTATTCCAATAGTAAAGGGTAAACTTAGGATGCTTTAATCAAAATTCAAGCCCTGTTTTTTCAAGACTCGCTTCACGAGAAATGCAAAAACTGCGAGGTATGCAAAGCATATCGCTCCGATAAAGAAGGATTCTTGAATTCCGATGATGTCTGAGAGTTTCCCTTGAATGGCTGGAATGATCCCTCCACCCAAAATCATCATGACCAAGAAGGCCGAACCTTGCGTTTGAAATTTGCCCAATCCTGCCAAGGATAGCGAGAAAATACACGGCCACATAATTGAACAGAAGAGTCCAGCACTCAAGAAAGCGTAAATCGTTACCATTCCTGAAGAGGTTAATCCAATGATCATGGCGATGAAAGCCAATGTTCCGAAAACACCTAAGGTCATGGCAGGTCTGTCGTTGGTTAAATAGGTCGCAACGATTTGCACCAAGACACATAAAATATACCAGTAGAAAGGTGTCACATCGTGACCTGCAATTGCAGACGCAAGGAGCACCACACCAAAAGCCACGAGCGGAACAACGAATCGAAGAATTTGCTTCGTTTGACGTTTCATTTCAAATGCATTAATCGCACCGCCCCAGCGACCGATCATCAAACTTCCCCAAAACATGGCAACATAAGGCGCAATTTCAGAAGTGCTGAGTCCACCAAAGGCGTCTTGTTTGAGTAATTCACCGAAGTTACTTCCAACGGCTACCTCAACGCCCACATAGGTAAAAATCGCCAACATACCCAAGGTCAATTGAGGATATTGCATCGCTCCCCAGCCCTCTTTTTGTTTTGTCGCGACTCGGTTGATTCCGAACAATCCAAACAGTAACACACACAAAGCTCCTATCAACCAGTACATTCGCGTAAGCTCAAGCGGTTTTTTGATGGCGTCACGTTTTTCCTTTAGCACAACAACCTCAGCCGATTCATCCGCACATGCTTCCTCGGTGATCTTTTTAAGCTCTTCTTTTTCTAATGTGTCCACCTCATAATTTGCCGCCTTCAATTTCGTGGTAATGTCTTTTTCAACAGCCGAGATAGAATTTTCGTAAGTCTGTACTTGCTTGCCATCTTTTGAGGCATAACTTGCAAAAACAGGAGCAAAGCATCCAATGAGTAGTCCAGTAATAAGCAACAAAGACACAACGGCTTTTTTCGCTTTTTCGGGTTTCCCTTCAACAATGCCAGCAGGGACTTTTTTGGAAAATCCAATGAGTGCGGCGATTCCAATGAACAGTAATCCCACAAGCGCGTACAAGACAATGACTTTCCAAAGATCCAAATTTGCGATTTCTTCGGCAGTGAATGTGCCACTTCCAAACAAGGCGAATGCGACAACCAATGGGCCAACCGTTGTACCGAAACTGTTGATTCCTCCACCTAAGTTGATGCGATTGCTTCCAGTGGTTTCATCACCCAACGATATCATAAATGGATTGGCAGAGGTCTGTTGTAGTGAAAATCCCAACGCCACTATAAAAAGTCCAAAGAGCATTCCGGCAAATTGATTGTAAGAGACGGAAATAATCATCGCTCCTGCTCCAAGTGCCGAGAACAGCAAGCCGAAAATGATGCTTTTTTTGTAGCCCCAACCACCAACGAGATCTCTTCCCGTGGATGAACCATACACAAATAATCCGAGTGCTCCTAAGTAATATGCTCCGTAAAATGCGAAATCGATTAATTGACTCTGGAATTGATCCAGCTGAAAATAATCTTTGCAAAATGGAATGAAAACACTGTTTCCAGCAGCAATAAATCCCCAGAAAAAGAAGACGAGGGTAACTGTCGTAAGTGCGCCGTAGTTTGTTGGTTTTAACTTATTGTCCATAGTACATTAACGTTTAGAGACCGTAAAATAAGTAGAATCTTTTCAAAATTCTCCAAAAACGGTTTTTTATTCTCAAAAACGTCGATCGGGATGGAACAAATCGATGGAAACGGGTGGTGATTGATCACTGATGAGCGCGTCAACTATGAAACCCGTTGCCGGTCCCAAACTCAAGCCCATCATGGCATGACCGGTGGATATAACTAAGTTTGAAATGGAAGATGTGCGTCCAATATAAGGCAATCCGTCGGGAGAGCATGGACGAAATCCGAACCATTGATCTTCCTGTTTTGGAAATTGAACCTGCATGTCGGGGTAAAAGGAATTGACGCTTTCCACGATTCCTTGTAAGCGTTTTTGATTGATTTTCGTGTCGCGCACGTGCGTGATTTCCATCGTTCCACCAAAACGGAGGTCATTGCCCATGGGCGTTACGGCCACTTTTCCTTCGCATAAAATGGAGGGAATTGTCGGGCGAGAAGTTGGATTTTGCAGCGTAAAACTATATCCTTTTCCAGCTAAAAGCGAGAGGTGAATGCCTAGTGATTTGGTCAATTTAGGACTCCAAGCGCCACCTGCCACCACGAATTCATCGCCGCTTATTTTCCCAAAGGATCCTGAAACGGAGGTGATTTTGCCGCTGGACACATCGAATGCGTCAACTTCTGTCTCTTCGATAAACTTCACGCTGTTTTTTCGGCACGTCGCGATCAGAAATTCCATCAATTTACTTGGGGAAAGATGTGCATCGGACAAATAATGAACACCGCCCATTGCATTGACTTGCGTTCCAGTTTCCAGCCCTTGAACTTCTTCTTTGGATAAAAAGTTGACTTCTAGCCCCATGGATTTGGCCAATTCTCCAGCGTGAGCTTCTTCTTCACCCACCTTTTCAGATTGAAAAAGCATCAACAACCCTTTTTCTTCGTAAGCCATTTCTTTGCTTTTTTCGGCGAGATCTTGGTATAAGGATTTGCTCAACAGAGAGAGATCGCGCAGTGCGGGCATGGACGCAT
>JBFYPU010000323.1:0-8373 GCA_041303175.1 Crocinitomicaceae bacterium
TAGAATAGCTATCTACCGTTCCAGAAAGTGTTACGACTCCATCTTTGGCGGTTACACCAATTTCAGCAGCGTGTAAAAACGGTTCCCATTTTAGCGCATTTTGCACGTCCTCTTGTAATTCTGAATTATTTTTCATCTTGAAGCGTTCTAGTGTGTGGATCCATTTCCAGCACAGTATAAAGGTAGAACTGCTTTAGTGGTGAGGGTTATACAATTAAAGATGAGACTTGTATGATTCACGGGTGGTGTGAATTGAGAGGGATTCAATGGGCTGTCGCTGCTTGTGTTTGATGCTTTTGAAGTAGGAAGGAGTGAGGCCTGTGACTTTTTTGAACTGATTGGACAAATGAGCCACGCTACTGTAATGGAGCTTGTATGAAATTTCCGTCAGACTTAATTGATCATACATGATGAGCTCTTTGATGCGCTCAATTTTATGGAGAATGATGTATTGCTCGATGGTAATCCCCTTGGTTTTAGAGAAAAGTGCCGAAAGTGACGCATAATCGACATTCAAGGTTTGAGCCAAATACTCAGAAAAATTAACATTTGGAATGTTGTCCTCGGAATGAATCATTGTAACGATGAGAGCTACCACTTTCTCAACCAAAATGGCTTTCGGATCTTCCATGAGCTCAAGTCCAAATTCGCGCAGATGAATCGCTAGGTGCGATCGTTCTGTCTGTGTAATTGGTCGTAGGAGTTGTACTTCACCCAGCTCTAAAGAACTGAAGTTTAGGTTCAATTTTGATAATTCTGCGGCAACGGTTTTCTTGCAACAAAGGCAAACCATATTTTGAATGTAGAGTTTCATGTTCGACGATTGAAAACTTCACAAGCATTGCGGAGCCTTTCCAATATAGTCACATAATTTCGACTCGGACGAATTATTACGCTTTAATATAGTTTTTTACCTACGTATCGCCGTGTAATAACCTTCTTACAAACATCACAACCGTTCAAAAAAATAGCTCAAAAAAGCCCAAAACTCCCAATTAATTCGCGCTCGAAACGCAATCTGCGGAACTTGCTCCCGTATTGATATAGGTTTCTTCCCAATCCTGGCAGGATTCCTTTGCTTGCGATTTTGAACTGTATTCGTTTATATATGTGCCAGTGTCGTTCACGGTCTGTCCGTCTACCTGATAGGAAAAAGAGCAGGAACAGGTGTATTCTTTCTTGCAAGCCGTTAAGGCGAGAAACGCAAGAAGAACAAGGGGCAGGCGTACGATAGATTTTTTCATGGGAGTTCTTTTGAAGAACAAGGTAACGAAAATTTACAATCGAACTGAGGCTTCAAGAATGAAACTGCTGTGGGGACATTTTCCGACAACTTCAACATTCCTTAAATTCGTCCTACAGTCCCAACACCAATCACCCTCAACCAACGCAGAAAACCCAATCTATTGAATGAATTACAGCTCTGTAAGCGATTTCTAACAACGAAATCCATCACGCGTTAAAATGTTCTTTCACAAATGCTACTTTCTCGTTATCGCTCATTTTATCCGCAGCTTCAACGTCAATTTGGATGCCTTTGAAATGGGAATTTTTGGTCAAATAGTTGAATAATTCCGTTTTTGCGTGCGTTGGTCCGAACAGCAGTACATGATTGTATTTCAAGATCTCATTGCCAATTTGCTCGTAAAATGCTTCGTGCATTTGCTGTTCTTTGTTGTGCATGAGATTTTCACTCCGACTTAGGGCTTCTTCGCGCGTACCAAAGTTGAATTTTGAGTTGATTGACTGATGTTTCTTTTCAGAATTTACATCCATCAAATGGGCAGTAGAATGATCCATCCAGATGCCTAATTTTTTTGTTGTTTCCATGATTTATTAATTGCTAAAACTTTCTTCAAATTGATGTGTTTTCTTTTTTGACAGCTGTGCTTCTTTTTGTCGCTTCAAATAGGTTGGTCTTCGTTTCGCGGGGTGCACGCGTTCAATGGAAAGTCGAGCCAATAGGTAACTCAAGGTCGATTCTGCACCTTGATTTAAGTTGACGTTGAATTCTTCCACGCCGTCATAGCATCCGCCTGTGCATGGGTTGTACACGATTTGGTTGAGGTGATTATCTCCCAAAAACCAGTTGAATGCATGTTTCATTTTGCGTTTGTATTCTGTGGTTTTGAACACGGTGAAAAATTTTTCCAGCGCCATGATTGTATAGGCAACGTCAATCGGTTGTTCGCCACCTACAGGGGTTTCGCGGGTGTTGTCCTTCACGTGCCATCCTTTGTTCGAAATCACTTTTATTTTTCCGTTCACGAAAATTTTGGACAGGAGAAAATCAAAACTTTCTTTGGCAATTTCGCGGTATTCAGTATTTCCTGTCGTGAGATAGGCACAAAGCAAGGCTTCAGGTAACAGGCTATTTCCATACGTGAGATAATTCTCAAACCAGTGCCAGTTTTCCGATTTTTCGTGCTTGTACATTTGTACCAATCGGTTCGCGAAGGTTTGAATCAATTCACGGTTTTCGTTGTTGTTTTGATAGTGCAAGCCTTTGATGATGAATGCCATGGCGCGCGTGGAATGCGTTTTCTCTAAATTTGGAAGTGCTTTTTTGAGGAGTTCTTCGGCTTCGTTATTCAGGTAAACGGGAAACTGATCACGCAAGGATACAACGTATCCCAACGCCCAAATTGCTCTGCCATTACTGTCTTCTAGGTTTTCAGAAAAATTGCCGGCGGTAAAGATTTTCCGGTCATCCACGTAGTTGAGAAACGAGCCATCATCCATTAAACAATGTTTTATGAACTGCAGATAGATGTCAATCAATGTGAAATCACTGGTGTTTTTTGTTAATTCAAAATGCTGACAAATCGCGATTAAGGCTCGGGCGTTGTCATCCAAGGTGTAGCCAGAATGCAGATCGGGAATGGAAATTTTTGAAAACTGAATCATTCCGAATTCCGTGGTCATCTTTTTGACATGGCGCAAGTTGATGGGCGGCACTTTGTAGTTGAGTGGAATTGCTTCTTCAATCAATCCTTCGAACAGAAGGGTATGGGCAATCGCTGAATTTTGCCATGCAGTGGAGGCCATTTTGTGGAAACTTTTGGACGAGATTTCTGTGCGCAATGCTTCGTTGTCGAGCAAGGAAATAATTGCCGCAGATAACTGTGCTGGACTCTGAAAATCGACAATAATTCCGTTGTTATCACCCAACACTTCTTTGGCGTGCGGAATCGGTGTTGAAATGATCGGACATCCACAACTCACAGCGTAGGAAAAGGTCCCACTGACTGCTTGATTCGGATCTTTTGATGTAAACAGATATAGATCCGACAATTGCAAATATTCCAAAAGCGTAGGTAACTGCAAATATTCATTCACGAAGCGCACGTTCTCTTCGAGCTTCAATTCCTTCACTTTCGATTCCAACATCTCTCGGTAGGATTCGCCATGCTGTTTGACAATGGTTGGATGTGTTTTACCAAGCACCAGAAACAAGACGTCTGGATACCGTTCGACAACGGCTTGCAATGCATCCAACGTCGTTTCGATGCTTTTGCTTGAGCTCAATAAACCAAAGGTTGAGAGGACTGTTCGTTCCGTCAAATCATAGAGTTTTTTTACTTTTTCACGAACGAGCGGGGTAACCAAGTGCGTTCCGTGCGGAATCACCACAATTTTGGAATCGTAGACACCATAATCATCTCGAAGCAGTTGTGAAGCGTTTTCTGTCATCACGATGATCGAATCTGCATTCGCTGCCATGTCGATCACTTTTGCGTGCAAATCAGCTCCTGGATTGGGCAAAACGGTATGAAACACGAACACAATTGGTTTGGAAATGCTTGAATAGAACTGCTTGAAGGCATCTTCTTGAGCGGCAAAGAATCCGAATTCATGTTGAATGACCACGAGTTTTACGTCTGCATCTCCATTTATTTTGAATGCGTTTTTTGCATAGGAATTGGGGAGATCAGTATTCAAGCGATACTTTGGTGCTACTTTGTACACATGTTCCTCGGAATTCGACTCGACAGCACAGATGGCGCATTCAAGCGAATCTTCGAATTGATCCTTTATTGCTTTTACCAAATCTTGTGTGTAGGTCGCAATCCCGCATTCACGCGGAGGAAATGACGTTACAAAGAGGATTTCAGGAAGGATTTTTTGGGGTTCCATCAATACAATTGGGTCAATGTACGCGGATGTCGCGTTACGTTGCCACTGTCCAAATTCTGGCTGGGTGCGGTAGACGATGAGTTCTCTTTTCATGGTGTTGGTGTTAAATTTTATTGAGTGCTAATTCTGACATTAATGCGTTCATGCTCATGGAAGCGATTGCAATACGTTCGTCTGCTGCTCCGTAATAGAGATAAAGTGTGTCGCCTTCGAGCAGTGCGCCCGTTGGGAAACACACGTTGTTCACTTCACCTTTTAGTTCCCATTCCTTTTCTGGAAAAAAGAGGGGATATGGCAAGCGAGCGATCTCTTTTTGCGGGTTTTTTAAGTCGAGTAGTGCGGCACAAGCGGAATAAACATATCCCTTAATGGTATCGTGTACGCCGTGATAAATCATCAGCCAGCCGTCGGGTGTTTCAATGGGTGGGCAACCGCCTCCAACATAACTGACCTCGTGATCGAATCGTGGAGAAAGCACCACGTACTCATCAAAATGTAGGAAGTAGTTTTGCCAAAAATCAATAGTGAGTTCTTCCAAGGATGAAACGGCGACGACGATCTGAATATCGGGTCTAATTCGGTGTAAAAAACAAAATTTACCGTCTATTTTTCGGGGGAAAAAGATCAGATTCTTATCCCAGATGAACACGCGTCGTTCTTGGATTTTGTGACTTTCTTGGTAATCGTTAAAGCGCGTGTATTTTTCGTGCACCGTTCCTGAAGATTCCGTGAAATGAATGAATTCATCATAGGTGATTTTAGGTACAATAATTCCATGTTTTGTCCAATTCACTAGATCGGTTGAAGTGGCCAATGCTCCCAGTGCGTTTGTACCGTTGTATGCGGTGTACGTCATATAATAGGTTCCTTCGATGCAAACAATTCTCGGATCTTCCAATCCTTGGAATTCATAATCGGATTGTGGGAAAAGCAGGGGCGTATCGTTTCGATGTTCTACTTTTGCGGGTGAAGACAACGTGCAATAACCGATGGTTGAATAATTGTCCTTTGCCAATGCTCGGTAGAATAAGTGAATGGTATCATCCAC
Organism: Crocinitomicaceae bacterium; assembly: GCA_041303175.1. Classification (GTDB taxonomy): domain Bacteria; phylum Bacteroidota; class Bacteroidia; order Flavobacteriales_D; family Crocinitomicaceae; genus UBA4466. The sequence continues at coordinate 5,186 of JBFYPU010000323.1, forward strand.
CTTGATTACAGCAGGATTCAGGACGCCATCGCATTCAAAGTCATTTGTTGTTTTGGTAAGTAGAATTCCTAACTTCTTTACGTCTAGCATGCTTTGTTTTTTTGGTGGGGTTACTATTAAAGGAATTAAATTTGTGGTGTCCGTTTGAGTTTGGAAGTATCAAATTCCTTTTCTTCCAATTTTTGTACGATGGATTGGTACAGCATTTCATCCATTGTCGTAGTTCTCGAAAGAATCCACAAGTAGTCTCGATTTGGATGACCAATCACAGCGTAGCTATAGTCGTCCGCCAAATCAATGATCCAGTATTTTCCACGAAGTGGCCAAAAGAATTGGACTTTGAGTTTTGCGTTGCCCGAATTTTTGGTAATAAATGCCTTGCCTTTGATGTACGATTGTTCGCCATTCAAACTGTCTCGATTGCACCGATTTTCGACGATCACGTACCCCTTTTCGGTGGGCGTGTAGGTTGCGGTTGTACAATGGCACCCTTGTTGAAATCGTTGCGGGAAGGAGGCTATTTCGTACCACTTGCCGGCATATTTTTTCAAATCAACGTTGGGAACTGTTTCGAGCGTTTGCGCCATTGTAATTGATGTTAGAAACAAGAAAACAAAACTTACAAGCGCCGCTATTAACTGCACTTGCAAGCAATGAACTCTCATTTTTGATCTTGGAACTGTGCTCTCTGACATTTTTATTCCGTGCATTTTTTGCACGTTTTGAATGCCATAAGCATCCACAGGGTGTACTTCTGTGTCCATCAGATCCCAAGTCTGTTGATTTATATGTGCTGCCCGCCAATTCGTTTTCATGTTGAATTTCTTTTGGTTCTGAATGAAGTTTTACAACAGCATGAAGTTCAGCATAATTGCCTTAAAAATCCTTATACGATCCTTACGAAATGTTACACAAATAGCAGATGAAGGCGGTTGAAGGGGTCTTAACATCTTAAGCGTTTAAGATTTTTTTGCGCTTTTGGAATTCCTCCTCGTCGATTTCCCCAGCTGCGAAGCGTTTTTTGAGAATATCAAGTGGTGAATTTTTCGTTGATCGCTGTCCCGGAATGGAGTAGGGTGTTACGAAGATCCAAAAGAGTAAACTTCCCCAAATGAACCACCAAACGATGTGCATTCCTAAATAATGATACGTGTCTTGATGCATGATTTCCTTTTTTTAATGATGATGACTGTTGATATTAACCCTTGTCCTCATCGAGGTCGTTGTGATTGTCGCCTCCGATGCTGTAATGATTGTTTTCTTCGTCCTCACTTCCGATGCCTTCTTGTTGATCATCAAGCTCAGATCCAGGGACATCTAAATCCTCTCCCGACATGTCATCTTCAAACGATTTTTCATTCGGCATTCCCGGTTTTTCATTCGGTGCTTTGTGTTTCGAAAGGTCTTCGGGGTTCAATTCCCCCATTTCTTTATCGTGTTGAAACAGATCTTCAGATGGGGGATAATGTGGATATCCTTCCAGATTTTGGTTCTCCGAATCCAGCTGTGTCAGGTGTGTTTTTTCGTACGCGTTCAATAATTCCTCCAACGAATTGTAGTAGATTTTGAAGCTATTTGTACTCATATGAGGCGTATCATTTACTAAAAATCTTTCAGGCATTTCCGAAATGTATTTCGATAATTCTGGGTATTCTAGGCGGATTTTCATCGTGATCGCAAGGATGTCTTTTTCCAGTTCTTTTTTTGTTTTCATCGGTCAATTTTGTGAGCATGAATGATCTGCTCTTTGCGCCATTCCAAGAATGAGTGCATGCAAATCGGATAAGGTGTGTCGATAGATCCACGTTGAACGTATCGGCTGCTCGGCAATTTTGATGTTAACGTTCCAATCAACTGAGCATGTTTGAGTGGAATTTTGGGTGTGATCGTTTCACGAAGGTTGACCCATTATTCGGGCGAAAGATCGATTTCACTGGCTGCTTTTCGTTTCATGACGGGCACGTAGAGAACGATGTTGAGTCCAATCATTATGAAGATCGCACCAAATCCCTCGAAGGTGGAAGCGTGGAAGTACAGCGACGTGACCGTTCCTATCCCAATGCCAATGGCCAATAGAAAGCGAATGAGCATAATTTGAAAAATGACTTTTTGCTTTAAATTATAGAGCCACGCGCAAAAAATAACTTCCGAGAATGCATAAAAGAGAAATAAAAACGCCGTGATGTAAGTAAATTTCTCGATGGTGTCAGAAAACAACACAACAGCGATGCCGTAGGCAAACATGGCGGAAGCGTGGAGTGTGTGGTAGGAAAATTGAACCTGTTTTCTGTAATTCGACATTGAAGCATAGAAGGCAAATAGGGAGCCGAGCGTTAGTGTTATGCCCGTTGTAATGATCACCGTATCGAAACGGATGTCATGCGCAAAGAGGAGAAACAGCCCTTCTAGAAGGGTGATAATGCCATAGATGTAAATCGAAAAGTAATTTTTTGTTTGCATGGGTTATCTTATTTTTAACGTTCACTTTTTTCGCGCCGTCATCGAATTCTGTCAGCGAAACCATCTTGTACATTTTACAGTGTAGCTGAATTGTTGCAACGCATCAAAGTTCGCTGATTTGAGCACTGACGGTATTACACAAATCCGATGGATTGTTGCATAATTGGTCGATTTTTAGACAGTTATTTCAACGTCCACCCCAAATCTAAAAATTTGCAATGGGCACCGTGAAAAAGAAAGATGATCCTTCACCCTCGGTACTTTCCACCCAAATTTCGCCGCCATTCTTTTTCACAAAATTCTTCACCAACAACAATCCGATTCCACTTCTTTTGTCGGTCCCACTTATGTTTGCAAGGGAACTGATTTGAGGCGTAAATAATTTTTCTTTTTGTTCGTGCGACATTCCAATACCAGCATCCCGGGTCACAATGACGATTTTATCATCTTTCCTTTCCGCGGAAATGGTGACTTTCCCTCCTGAATGGCTATATTTTATCGCATTTAGAACCAAGTTTTGAAGGATAGAAACGACCATCTCGCGATCCGCGAAAACGTGTATGTCTTTATCCACTTCATTGAGAAGAAGGACGTTTTTCTCCTCCGCATTCGGCTGCAACATATCGACTACATCATTCACCTGTTCGAAGAGGTTAAATTCTGTCGCAGAGAATGCTTCTGACACGTATTTTATGCGTGCCCACTCCAATAGCGAGTCCAATTTGTTC
>JBFYPU010000324.1:0-6881 GCA_041303175.1 Crocinitomicaceae bacterium
GTCTTATATGATATTTGGGTGTCCAATCCGCCGTATATTCCACATAACGAACGCTGGCGAATGGCAGAGAATGTCTTGGCATTTGAACCTGAAATGGCATTGTTTGTGGCAGATGATGATCCCTTCATTTTTTATTCGGCAATCGCGATGTCGGCATGTAAGCAGTTAGTTGAAGGCGGTTGGCTCTATTTTGAGATCCACGAAGATTTTGCCAGCGAAATAGTCGATTGCTTGACAAAACATCGCTTTGTTAACATCGAATTGAGGAAAGATTTGCAAGGTAAAAGTCGAATGATCAGAGGACAACACGTACCTTCACGGCATGAATAAAAATGCGGCTAAAGAGGAAATTGAGCGATTGTCGAATGAACTAAATCGACACAATCATCTCTACTACGTTGAAAGTAATCCTGAAATCTCGGATTACGATTTTGACATCATGTTGCAGCAACTGCAAAGCCTAGAAGAGGAACATCCTGAGTTTGTTCTGGAACACTCTCCAACCAAACGCGTTGGTGGCGATATCACCAAGAAATTTGAAAGCGTTGTCCACAAATATGCAATGCTTTCTCTCTCAAATACGTATTCCAAAGTGGAAATTGAGGAATGGGTCATGCGCGCAAAGAAATTTGTGGAAGATGAATTGGAATATGTCTGCGAGCTAAAGTATGACGGTGTGGCAATCGGAATTCAATATATCGATGGGAAATTGGTGCAAGCCATTACACGTGGAGATGGCACACAAGGCGAAAACGTTACGAACAATGTCAAAACCATTCGAACAATTCCACTTTCATTGTCCAATGATTTTCCAAGGGATTTTGAAATTCGAGGAGAGATATTTTTTCCAATCAAAAATTTCTTGGCGCTGAACGATAAACGAAGAGAGGAGGGTGAACCTGAATTTGCAAATCCGCGGAACACTGCATCTGGAACCTTGAAGATGCAGGATTCAAAAGTTGTTGCAGAGCGAGGTCTCGATTGCTTTTTATATGGGATATACGGTGCAGATGGTCGCGAAGATGGACATTACGAATTGGTCAATCGTGCAGGCGATTGGGGATTCAAAGTCCCGTCAACAAAAGATCGCTACATCGAAAAAACAAACTCCGTTGAAGGTGTCATGGATTTCATTCAATATTGGGATGAAAAACGAAAGGAGTTACCCTTCGAAATTGATGGGGTAGTGATCAAAGTTAACAATTATGACCAACAGGAAATGCTCGGATTTACCGCAAAATCTCCACGTTGGGCGATTGCATACAAATTTAAAGCCGAGCGCGTAGAAACGATTCTCGAGCAAGTATCGTATCAAGTCGGACGTACAGGTGCAATCACGCCAGTAGCAAATCTGAAACCAGTGCAATTGGGTGGTACAACTGTAAAAAGAGCGTCGTTACACAATGCCGATCAAGTGGAAAAGTTGGATTTGCACGTCGGAGATTCAGTTTATGTGGAGAAGGGCGGTGAAATTATCCCGAAAATTGTTGGGGTCAACCTAGAACGTCGCTCCAACAACGCTGAACTTGTAAATTTCCTCACGGAATGTCCGGAATGCGCTACAGAGCTGATCCGAAGAGAAGGCGAGGTTCAACATTATTGTCCCAACGAATTGGGTTGTCCTCCCCAAGTAAAGGGGAAAATTGAACATTTCATTAGCCGCAAAGCGATGAACATTGACGGTCTGGGTGCCGAAACGGTAGATGCCCTTTTTGCTTCAAATTTGATTAAAGATGTTGCAGATTTGTATACACTGACATTTGATCAAGTGGTCAAACTCGAACGAATGGCGGATAAATCGGCGAATAATTTGATCGAAGGAATTGAAGCGTCGAAACAAGTGCCTTTTGAACGCGTGCTCTTTGGTCTTGGAATTCGATTTGTGGGTGAAACCGTCGCAAAGAAACTGGCGAAAGCCTTTAAAAACAGTGATGCGTTGGCAGTCGCAAAATTTGATGAGCTGATCGCAGTAGATGAAATCGGGGATAAAATTGCCGTGTCGATTCAAGCATTTTTCTGGGAAGAACGCAACAGGGAGGTTGTTGCCAGGCTGAAAGAGGCAGGTGTACAAATGGAAATCATCGAAAAGGTGGGTAGTTCCACGAAATTGGAGGGTGCAACCTTTGTTGTGTCAGGTGTGTTCGAGTCCTTCTCTCGAGATGATCTCAAAAACTTAATCGAATCTAACGGTGGAAAAAATGTCAGTTCCATCTCTGCAAAAACGACTTACGTGGTTGCTGGCGATAAAATGGGACCGTCTAAATTGCAAAAAGCAACAGAGCTTGGCGTCACAATTTTATCTGAACAAGATTTTATTCAATTGGTAAACGAAAGATGAGCGCAACTGCTAATTTATGGACAGGAATTAAACGACTAGCAGTTGTGGTTCGGTTTGATTCCATTCATGGAATGAATGAATGGAGAGATTCCCTTAAAAATGCAGGGCTCAATATTCATGACTGTCGAATCATTGCAATCGTTGAATCGAAAAAAGTGCGTCTTACATTAAGTGAATTGGGTTCAGTGGCTTACGTCGCAGAAAATGATTTCAATTTATTTGGTCGCCTTAAAAATGAAGATGCTCAACGCGCTCTAAATGATCGCTATGACGCTGTATTGGTTGTAACGGATCATCCGAAAAAAATCACGAAGGCCATTCAACGAATAAGTGCATCGTTCGATATTGGTTTAAACTCAACGAGTGATTCCCGTATGATTAACCTCCAAACAGAGGAGTCTGCACCGAAGTATATGCTTAATTTTGTAAAACAAACACTAGAAAAAATAACATGACAAATCCATTTTTTGGGACGGGTGTAGCCTTGGTGACACCGTTTCACGACGATTATAGCATTGATTTTGATGCGCTCCGTAAATTAGTTGAATATCAAATAGATAACGGAACGAATTTCTTAGTGGTTCAAGGTACAACAGGTGAGTCTCCAGTGCTTTCTATGGACGAAAAGTTGTCAATCCTTAAAGCAGTTCAGGACACAAATAACGGTCGTTTGAAAATTGTTTTTGGTGTTGGCGGTAACAATACGATCGCGATCGGTGAAACATTAAAGTCGTTGCCAGCTGGAATTGATGGCATTTTATCCGTTTCTCCTTACTACAACAAACCGACTCAACGCGGAATTGTAGAGCATTTCAAGTACATCGCTTCGTGCACGGAACTTCCAATCATTCTGTACAATGTGCCAGGACGAACAGGTTCGAATATGACCGCAGCAACGACATTGGAATTGGCTAAAGTCCCCAATCTTGTAGCCGTGAAGGAAGCTTCAGGAGACATGGGGCAAATCATGGAAATCGTGCAAAAGAAACCGGAAGGATTCACTGTCCTATCGGGTGACGATGGAATTACGGTTCCACTCATTGCAGTTGGTGTGGAGGGCGTTATTTCTGTAGTTGCAAACGCATTTCCGAAACAATTTTCCAAAATGGTGTCTGAAGCGCGCAATGGTAATTTCGCAAGTGCAAAGAAAATTCACTACGATTTATTGACGTCAACCAATCAATTTTTCGCCGAAGGAAATCCAGGAGGAGTGAAAATATCGCTTGCCGAACAAGGAATCATGAAACCAATCATGCGACCGCCGTTATATCCAGTCTCTGATGGATTGGAACAACAAATACGAAAGGAAACGCAGCGCGTTTTAGCATTATGAATATAGCCAAGGAAATAGTTGAATCAATTCTCAATGCAGAGAAAATAGTAATTACAAGCCATAAATCTCCGGATGGCGACTCGATTGGGAGTTCGCTCGGAATGCTACGGTTCATACGTTCCCTTGGGAAAAATGCGGTGATTTGTCACCCGGACGCATGTCCATCGTTTATAGAATGGCTCAAAGGTGGCGATGAAATTCTGGATTTTGAGAGCAATCAAGACGCGGTGACCGATGAAATGATGTCGGCTGATCTCCTCTTTTGCTTGGATTACAACGGTTCTGGTCGAATGGGTAAAGAAATGGGAGCCGTATTATTGGCTGCCACAGGAAAGAAAATCATGATTGATCACCATCCTGAACCAGAGGACATTTTTGACTTATCGGCTTCGCATACTGAAGTATGTTCTACGTCCCAGTTGATCGTTGAGCTCATCGTGCAATCAGGCAATACGGATAAATTATCGAAGGAAATGGGCTCGCCACTGTACCTGGGAATCGTAACGGACACAGGATCATTTCGCTTTTCGTCTGTCAATGCACGAACGCATGAACTTGCAGCAATACTTCTCCAAAATGGGGTCAATCAATCTGAAATTCACGAAAATACGTTCGACCACAACCGTCTTGATCAAATGAAATTGCGCGGGTTTGCTATCGCAGAAAGAATGGAAGTGCTTGAATCGGAGCGCATGGCAATCGTGGCGCTCTCTGAAGAGGATTTGGATCGGTTCAACTACATAAAAGGTGACACAGAAGGCTTGGTCAATGTTGCACTTTCAATAGATGGTGTTGATGTAGCAGTCATGCTCTCTGAAAGTGACGGTAGGGTGAAAATGTCTTTCCGATCCATGGGAGATATCGCTGTGAACACCTTTGCTCGCGATCATTTTGAAGGGGGAGGGCACGCAAATGCCGCTGGAGGAATTAGCTTTTTATCACTCGAAGAAACGGTGGACAAAATCAAACAATTGGCACCAGCTTATTTTAAAAATTAAGGAATGAGATCAATTATCTATTTATCACTTTTTCTCGTGCTATTCGCGTGCAGCGAAGAGGAGAAAGAACTGCCAAAAGAAGTGCGATGGTCTAAAACTGATTCTTCAACTTTAAGTAAGGGAATTGCTGAAAATGAAGAAATTAAGATCAAACTTTTCTTGGAGATGCACAAGAAATGGAAAATGGAAATGACAGGTACAGGCCTGCGCTATTATGTGTATGAGCACGGTACTGGACGTACGCCACAACGAAATGAAACAGCTGAAATAGAATACGAGGTTACGCTGTTGGATGGCTCGAAATGTTATAAAACAGAAGCGGATGAATACGAGGAAGTGGATGTGGATAGAAGCGATATCGAAACAGGTGTTCAAGAGGCCATAAAACTGCTCAAAGTGGGCGATAGAGCAAAACTCATTATTCCAAGTCATATTGGACACGGTTTGCTTGGCGATCAGAACAAAATCCCACCGCTAACCACCTTGGTTGTTGATATTTATTTAAGAGGAATCAAATGAAATTTGTAAGTAAAGTAGTGCTAGGATTGACGGTATGTGCAACATTGATCTCCTGTGACCCAACTGTTGAAAAATCAGGGGGCAAGAATGACGCGAAGAATTCTGAAAAAGGCTATGTATCGCCTTTGGATAAGAACATTGCCGTAGCGGATAGTATAAAAACGCCTGAGGGGATTGTGATTCGCTGGTTCAAACACGGCAAAGGGTCAGTACTAAAAAGAGGTGAAGTCTATTTTATTGATTACAAAGTATTTTTGGACAATGGTCAAATTATTGACGGAAATCACCTCCTCAAGAAGGATTCAATTCCATTTCCAATTGGCTTTCAAATGCAAGGGAGCGGCTGGGATTTGGCACTGTCAAAACTTCGCTCAGGTGATTATGCTGAAATTTATCTCCCAAGTAAATACGCTCGTGGCGACAAGGAAATAAAAGGATTGATTCCAGCCAATTCCAACAACCGGATCAAAATTCACGTGCTTGGTAAAATGAAACCTACGCGCACCGTTGAAGGTAACAAAGTTTGGTTGTTCGAAGAGAATAAAGAAAACAAGCTCCTTTTCGATGAGAATGAGTCAATTACATTCCACACGATGACATCAACACCAAGTAATCCGAGGTATGTTAACACCTTTAGCAAAAACGAACCTTTTCAAATGAGATTAGCGGATTATGGAACCATTCCGGGCCTTAAAAAAGCGTTAATAAATGCTAAAACATCGGATCGAATGTACATTTACGTGCCAAGCACACAAGCCTACGGGAGCAACGGTTATCTTGATGTTGTGAAACCAAATGAGGACTTGTTATTCAATGTCATGGTCATGGAAGTGAGCAAGAAGTAAGGTAAAATAGCTATTTTTGTTCCTCTTATAATGATTTTCGGTATGCGGTATCTTCAAATCTTTTTCTTTCTGTGTGGTTCGTTTCCTGTTTTTGGACAGCAGGTTATCGACACAATTCCTACAGATAGAGGAACGATGTTGATCTACGCAGATCGTACGTGGATTTATCTTGAAGATCTTAATTTTACTGGAATTTTGAATGAACGGCTTCACCGTGATATTGAGAGAGATTCAACATTGGATTTTATCGCACCATGGAACAATGAAATTTCCTACACATCTCATTTAAAAAATGACCTCTCGAAACTCAAAGACACGATTTGGTTGTGCGTTTCAGGTGATGGAAATGGTGGATTTGTCTTTCCTTGCGAAGGTGCAGTGACTTCGAACTACGGTTGGAGAAGCGGACGTCCGCACAACGGAACGGACATTGATTTAGAAACAGGCGATACCGTGCGCGCTGCTTGGACTGGTAAAGTGCGATACGCGAAATACAACGACGGTGGTTTTGGAAATTTGGTGATCATTCGCCATCAAAATGGGTTGGAAACATTCTACGCCCATCTGAGCAAAACGCTCGTTGCGCCAAACCAAGAAGTTCAAGCAGGCGACCCGATTGGATTGGGCGGAAATACGGGACACTCATATGGTTCACACCTGCACTTCGAAGTTAGATTTTACGATGCACCAATGGATCCTGCACAGGTGATTGACTTCAAAGAGAAAACGGTAAAGGATGATAATTTGATGGTACACAGTGGCTTGTTTCGACCAGGAGCAAAAGCTGAAGCGCCTGCTGGCACCGTGATAAAAGAACCAGTTACTGCGAGTAGTACAGCAGCAGGGGC
>JBFYPU010000325.1:0-3563 GCA_041303175.1 Crocinitomicaceae bacterium
GCAAGCCTGTAGTATTGGCGATCGCTTCTCACCAAATACGGAATAAACATCCATTTTTCCATAAACGAGGAATCATTGAACGCCTTGAGTGAAAATCCTACAATGATTACAACGAAAATAATGAGTATATTGAACTCCATTTGATGAACTGAATTAACGCATTGGTGTATACGAATGTAATCAAATATCGACACTATATGACACAGCTAACTACTCACATTTTTTTTCTTTTCGTTGCGCTTGTGCTCCTCTCTGGTTGCAGCGACCCCAACAATTCCAAGACCCAAGGCGCATTCGAGTACGACGACATCTCTGCCAACGAAAAGATCACACGCGCATTGGATCCAAACTATTTAGAAAAATTGGGAATTTCAGCCGCCGATCAACGCTACTTGAGCGACTTTTACGCACAACGAAATCACGCTCCACTTTGGATCAACGATTCCAGCTTAACAGCCCTTGGACAACAACTAAAAATCGTATTCAAACAACCTGCACAACTCGGCGTTCCAAATCAACGTTATCCTCGGATTAACACCCGGAATTTCGTGCAAGACGAACTCGCTAACACCTTACTTTTCGCGCAATTGGTCAACGACTTGGAAACGGGCGTAATTGATTTTTCCGCCAAGAAGAAGAGATCCATATCCACCATTTCAGCATCGCGACTTGCAGAATTGGCCAACATGGATCCCACTAAAGATGTGCGCCTTCAATTTTTGAAATTCGGCTCCCAAGACTCCACTTACCAGGCCCTTGGAAAAGGTCTACTCATGCTCGTCGATACCTATCCGATGGATTCCACCACCTACGCAATTAAAGCTGAGAAAATCGACTCCACTCGATCCGTCCGAATGGCAACCGCAGCTCTCATTTCAAAAGGCTATTTGAAAAAAGACAAAGACACGACTGCTATGCTTGAAGCACTGAAAGAATTTCAACTTCAAAATGGCTTAAAACCGGACGGTGTCATTGGGAAATTTACCGCAATGGCATTGAATGAAAGTACCGTTCATCGCCGTGATCGAATCATCCTCGCCATGGATAAACTTCGCTCTCACAAAGCGTATCCCAACAAATACATTCACATCAACATTCCCGAATATTTGCTTCGGTTTTACATCAACGACAGTCTGAAAAGTCGGCACAACGTGGTTGTAGGTCGGGACGAAAATCAAACCCCAGAACTCACCTCTACCTTGAATAAGATCATTGCATATCCCTATTGGAGTGTACCCTACTCTATTTCGAGCAAAGAAATTCTACCCTCTGCACAACGGAATCCGGGATATTTCGCCCGCAACAACTATAAAGTTTACAAAAAGGACGTTGAAATTGACCCAACCACCGTCAACTGGAAAGCAATTAAAGAAACCTCATTTCCATACCGCGTGGTTCAAGAACCCGGAAAAGGTAACAGTCTAGGTGTCATTAAATTTGACTTCCCGAACACACACAACGTATACTTTCACGATACGCCCAGCAAAAGTTTGTTCAGTGCAGACGTCCGCGCCTATTCTCATGGATGCATGCGCACCCAACACCCCATTGATCTCGCCAGAGCCATTTTGGAACGCGATGAAATCCGTAAAAATGATCGGGTCATGATCGTTGATTCACTCGATAGCATCATGGCACGAGGAAAAAATTACAGCATTCGGCTCAAAGAACCCATTCCCATTTTTGTTGAATACCGCACTGTCACCCGCGATGGCGAACGCATGGTCACCCACATTGATATCTATGGACGCGACGAGGAATACCTTAAAATCATGAACGAATAAATCGAATAAATCGGTACTTTTGCCAAAAAAAAACACCATGGCACATCTGATTGCTCCTTCCGTTTTATCCTGTGATTTCGCAAACATTCAGCGCGACGTTGAAATGATCAATAACTCCAATGCAGATTGGTTTCACGTAGATGTCATGGACGGTGTTTTTGTGCCGAATATCTCTTTTGGATTCCCTGTAATTCAAGCGATCAAAAAACACGCAACGAAGCCCTTGGATGTTCACCTAATGATTGCCAATCCGGATCAATACATTGAGGAATTTGCAAAATCCGGCGCTGATGTACTCACCGTTCATTACGAAGCGTGTCCACACCTTCACAGAACAGTGCAAGCGATCAGAGCAGCTGGAATGAAAGCAGGCGTTGCGCTGAACCCACACACAAACGTCGTTTTACTAGAAGACGTAATTGAAGAATTAGATCTAGTGCTCATTATGTCAGTGAATCCAGGTTTTGGCGGTCAATCCTTTATCGAAAATGCATGCAAGAAAGTCGCTCAAATCAAATTGTTGATTCAAAAATCGGGTTCAGAAGCAAAAATTGAAGTAGATGGTGGCGTAAATCTTGAAACGGGCGCACGATTGCTGGAAGCTGGAGCCGACGTGCTTGTTGCGGGAAGTTTTGTATTCAACTCCGCTGACCCATCTGCCACCATCGACGCATTGAAAGCACTTTAACATGAAGGAATTCTTCATCGACAAATTTGAATACGACTTTCGTTGCAATCAAATCTGGGTGGAACTCCTTTTGAAACACGAAGGCGAACTCAGTGACTATGTCTTAAAATCCATGTCGCACATCGTCAACGTGCATCACATCTGGATCTCACGGCTCACGGAAACACCTGCTGAATCGCACTCATGGGATAGATTGCCAATTGATTTTTGGGAGCAACTCATGCAGGACAACCTTCGGAAAACCATTGACTATTTGGAGCACTTGGAATTCACCGAGAAAGTCAATTATCACTCTGAAGAAGGCGTTGAGCTGTCACGAAGCGCGATTGATATCTTGTATCACATTTTGAACCACAGCAATTATCACCGTGCACAAATCGCCGTTGAATTGAGAAATTTAGGCATCACCCCACCTTCCTTCAATTTTATAACTTACCATTGATTGATGTTGAAACCGTTTGGTTTCAATGGTTTTTTAATGGAAATGAGAATCGAACTATCGGATCACGTTCACATGTCCAACAACGAGAAATTTCTCATCTGTCATCAACGCCTTGAACTCGATTTTCCACGAATAAGTGCCGTCTTGCACCAATTTTGTCGCATCATTTCCGTACGATCCATCCCAACCTTCACTCGCATCTACCGACGTCCATATTAATTCACCCCATCTATTGTAAATGTAAAGTTTGAAGTCGAATGGATCGAATCCGCTGGTGAAAATCGGCTGAAAATACTGGTTGAATTCATCTCCATCCGGTGAAAATGTATTGGGCACGTAAAAAATTGGTTCTTCCTTAACTGTAATTATTCGATAAGCCGTATCCGTGCAACCCAAGGCTGAATAAGCAATGAGTTCAACGCTAAAGTTTGCCACCGCCGAGCTGTACGTATGACTCGGATTCTCTTCTACCGAAGAAGGCGTTCCATCTCCAAAATCCCATAGATAATTTACGGCACCAGACGAATTATTCAAAAATTGAACTTCTTGGTTCGCACCAGTTAATTCCCAAGTAGATGGTGTAAATGCAGCCATGACATCCTCAACATAGATATAATCAAGATACGTTTCGGTGCTCGTGCATCCATTT
>JBFYPU010000326.1:0-7973 GCA_041303175.1 Crocinitomicaceae bacterium
AACTCAATAAATGGTTGGCGTATTTCGATGCGGATGTAAAAACGCTTACTGTGCGTCGATCAGGTCGAATTCTTGACTTCAAATTACCTGAAGTGAATCGAAATTTCTACAATATCTATGGGTTGAAACGCGTTGAAAATCCGAACGTGCATCAACAAAAGGCTTTCAAAAATTGGATAAAATAAATCCAACAGATCATAAGACCATTGCAAAACTCTCTAATCTAGGCGCAATAAAATTTCAAACCGCAGTTTGCAGATGGTAAATGAGGATTTTAAATTAGCGTCGCTGCTGCCTTCGGCGGTTTTGCAGTAACGACGAGTAGGGAGTTTTGAAACGGTCTTATCATGAAAAATCCTCCTAGCTCGATGTTAGGAGGATTTTTTTTGCCTTAACGCAAACGAGTTTTCCGAATGCTTAAAATTTGTAGCTCACACCCAAACTAGGTAAAATCGGGAACTGATCAATGGATTCTCCAGTCACGCGATTCACATAGAAAATGTTTCTTCGATCATACGCATTCGTGACAGAAGCAATTAGTTCGAGAACAGTTTTATTCTTGAATGTAAATGACTTCTTCACGGTGATATCCAATCGGTGGTAGTAAGGCAAACGTTCGCTGTTGAATACGCCTAAATTTGTTGAAACTGTATTGGCGTTTGTTGTCGTATAATCAGTTGTTACACCACCTGTAAATGTATTCGCTTCATAAAAACCAGCAGTAGGGGTGAATGGTAAACCTGAACCAAGATTCCAACGGATGCTCAACTCAAGATCTTTTTTCTTCCCAAATAGATATGTCCCAACCAAATTGACGTTATGACGACGGTCAAACACAGGGAAATAGGTTTGGAATCCATCCCAACGCGTTGAGTAACCATATGAATAAACGCCCCATAGGAAAAGTCGTGCATCCGAGTACTTCACCAAGAAATCAACCCCATATGATTCACCATTTTCTAAAATAAAGTCTTTTTTAAAGATGTCATCAATCAAAGAAAATTCCGCAATGTCTTCGTATATTTTGTTCTGATTGATATTGCTCAACTGAGAAAAATACTTGTAGTAACCTTCAATGTTCACCATGATGTTTCGCGACACATCGTATTCAAATCCTGCGATGGCGTGCCACGCATATTGCAATCCGTTTTTTGGATTTTTCTCATTTTGAAATTGAGTAACGAAGGTTTCTTGAACATTTGTTGGCGCTGCAAGTAAGCCATTGAAAAGGTTTACGATGTCTTTATCGGATGAGGCAGATGTAAAGTTTTGTGAGAATCGACCGCCAGACATTTTGAGGCGCAATTTATCCGTTGCATTGTACTTGATACCCAATCGCGGTTCAGGAGAAATTGTTCCGAGCGACGAATAGACTTGAAATCGAATACTCGGTTGCACAACCCAACGCGTTGAAACATATCGGTAGCTCAAGAAAGCACTAATTTCCGTCGACCAATTTTCGGCTTCAATTTTCCGTCCCGATTCATTAAAGGTCTCAAAATCAACTAGAAATCCACCAAGGTTGATCCCATAATTCAATTCTCCTTCTTTTTTAAGGAAATACGTGAAGTCAAAACCAAGGTCAAATCCACCAATGGAGCTTGTGCGCATCGGTGTTCCCGCTTCGAGGAAGGATGTATTGTAGCTACTGCCGTTCAAGTGACCTTTAATTACAATAGGTGAACTACTTGGAACCACCAAGAAGTTGATTCCTCCACCCGATGATTTCCAATCCAAATCGGCAGCACCATAGTTTACGCTGTCCCGGTTGTGAAATCCAAACGCACTAAATTTTGATCCTTTATCCCCTTTAAATGTCATTTTACCATAGACATCCGTAAACGTAAAGGGCATTCCCTCTCCGTCGTTAATCCGTGGATATAGACTTTTCGAAGAGTAATCCAACAAGCTATGCTTCGCGGAAAAAATATACGATCCAGTTGGTGATGAACCATCCGCTTTTTGTTTTCCCATAGGGCCTTCTAAAACAGCTTTTGCCATAAATGGCGACACGGAAACCTTTCCACCAAATTCTTTTCTATTCCCATCACGGTAGGTAATATCCATAACAGAAGAGATACGACCTCCATATTTCGCATCGAAACCACCAGTTAAGATGGTGGCGTTTTGAATCAATTCGGTTTCAAAAACGGAGAAAAATCCAATGGAGTGGAAGGGGCTGTATATCGTCATTCCGTCCAATAATATCTTATTTTGGATAGGTGTTCCACCACGAACATAAAGCTGTCCGCCCTGATCGCCTGTAGTAGTTACGCCAGGTGTAACACTAAACGCACCTACAATATCATTTTCCGCTCCCATAGAAGGAATGCGCTCCAAACCTTTTTTGTCAAGTTTGAATTCTGAATTTAGGATCTCCTTTCGTTTACTTTTATCGTCAGCTCTTACCTCAACCCCTTCTAAATCTCGAATCTCTTCTTTTTTCTTGAGGTTGAAGATCGCATCGGTAATTCCTTTCGCACTCGTTACGGAAATCGATTTTGTTTCAGTTTCAAAATCAGTAGTTTGTATTTTGACGATGTAATTTCCTTTTGATAATTTCGAAAATGAATAATAGCCATTTAAGTCTGTATCAGCGCCTTCAACGAGTGTACTATCCGAAGAAAGTAATCGAACTTTTTCGTACGGGAGGGGTTCGCCTTTGTCATCGTAAACAAACCCACGAATCGTAAAGTCTTGAGAAAGACCAATGGAGGTAAAGAAAATGGAGAGAAATAAGGTAACTAACAGTTTCATAAGCCTGAAATGAGCAGATTTTATAAGTGTCACGAAAGTACAACTTTGTCAGGTAAAATGCACTTCTTTTTACAGAAATCGCCTAAACGGTAGGATAAATTGATTGATCTGTTTAGCCTCGCTGAATCATTTTGGCTTTTTCCCAATAACTGTCCATGGTTTCCAAATCCGTCTCGCCAATGGGATGACCATCTTCTGTGAGCAGATCTTCCATCAAGGTAAAACGATTGATGAATTTTTGATTTGTCCGCGAAAGTGCGTCTTCCGGGTTAATGTTGATGAAGCGCGCATAGTTAATCAAAGAGAAAAGTACATCTCCGAATTCGTCTTCAATTTTTTCATTTGAGCTTTCTTCTGCCTCCACTTCAGCTTGAAGTTCGTGAAGTTCTTCTTCTACTTTCTTCCAAACGTCTTCGCGTTTTTCCCATTCAAAGCCAATGCCTTTTGCCTTTTCTTGAATTCGATATGCTTTAACAAGGGCTGGGAGCGAATTGGGAACACCTTCCAATACATGTTTCTTACCTTCCTTCAATTTCAGCTTTTCCCAATTGGATTTCACTTCGTCCTCACCAGAAACAACAACATCACCGTAAATATGAGGGTGTCTATGAACCAATTTATCACAAATCCCATTCAACACGCTGGTTACGTCAAAGGCATTTTGCTCTGAACCGATTTTACAATAGAAGACCATGTGGAGGAACAAATCGCCAATTTCACCTTTCAATTCATTCAAATCGTTGTTGGTGATAGCGTCCGCCAATTCGTAGGTTTCCTCTATGGTCAAATGGCGCAATGAATCAAGCGTTTGTTTCTGATCCCACGGGCATTTTTCCCGCAAATCATCCATTATGTTGAGCAATCGCTCGAAGGCTACTAAACGCTGATCCATGTTTTTATTTTCAAAATTACAATTAATCTGTGATGACGAATCGGGATTTCGTAAATTTGTCGTTATGCGATTGTTGATCATACTCGTTTATAGCTGCTTCTGCTTTTCGGCTCTTGCTCAGTCGTTTGGGCGAGAAGAAATTTGGGTTGAAGGAAAATTCAAAGCAGGTTTTTTAGCTGCTCACCGTGGCATGATTGGACATCTTCCAACAGAACATGCCTTTGCAGGTGAACTTTCTTACCTTATTCAAGGGAAAGGTCAAAAAACGTGGCATGAACCCTATCGTTTTCCGCAATATGGTGTGACGGCCTTTTTTGGATCTGTTGGAAACCGTGAATTACTAGGGCATTATTTTGGATCGTATGCGTTTATGACGATGCCAATTGTGGTCACAAAACCCTACACATTTTCCTTTAAAATGGGCGCTGGATTGGGTTATGGCTCAAAGGTCTATGACACGGAAGATAACGTGCTGAGTGCTGCGGTTTCTACCCATATAAATGCTATGATTGTGTTGGGCTTCGAAAGTCGGTTCAAGTTCGGAAACAATGCCGCAATTATTGGTTTAGACATGACACATTTCTCGAATGGCGCATCGAAAGTTCCCAATTTAGGCTTGAATCTGCCCTATTTGAGTGTTGGATATGGTCGACGTATCCAAGAAACGAACTTCTGTGATTCATGTCCTGTTGCGGGATTGGGTAGACCTCACAACTTTTCCTTTGGAGCAACAGTAATTGGTTCAGTTACCTCTGCTTTTCCAACGGGTGGAAAAAAATATCCCGTTTTTGCAATCAGTGCTTTCGCGCGAAAATTGATTGGTGATAAAGGAGGAATGGAGTTGTCGTTTGATGTAATGTCCAAACAAGTTACCAAACAGTTTCATCCAGAAGTAGATAAATCACAACTCGACCTGATTCAATTGGGTGTATTCACGGGACTGCTTTTACCTTTGGATCACTTGCATTTTATACTTGGAATGGGCGTTTATGTTCGCGACAAATTTTTACCGATTGATCGTTTTTACCACCGCGTTGGCTTGCGATATGTATTCAATAACGGAATCAATCTTGGCGTTGTTCTCAAGTCGCATTGGGCGCGCGCCGACTATGTTGAATATGGAATTGGTTATTCATTTTGAGAATGTTGAGAAGTGTACAAATATTCATTATTGGTCTACTTCTAATCGTAGGATGCAAAAAGGCTGAGGATAGACGTTGTGTAAAATCGGCTGGTGAAAGTACGGAGCTCATTCTGCCTGTACAACCCTTTGATAAATTGGATCTAGGCCCACGAATTCGATACATTTTGGTGCAGGATACTGTAGAAAAAGTGATTATCAAAGGAGGGAAGAATTTGGTGAAGTTTGTTGAGGTGAATGTTACGAATGGCAGCCTGAAAATTGAGAATACAAACAGTTGTAATTTTTTAAGGTCATACAAACATGTCATCGAGGTGGAAATTCATTTGGTGAACCTAATCAATGTGCTGTTTAAAGGAACAAAAGAATTGTCTTGTAAAAATCAATTGAATGTTCCCTATTTGACCTTCGTAATCGAAGAGGGAGGAGGAACCTGCAACTTGAATCTAAACTGCTATTCACTTTACGTTGGTTCAGGATACGGATGGGGTAATTTCAACATTTCTGGTCAAACGAATTATGCCAAAATTGATATTCGTGACAATGGATTCGGGAATTTGTATGATTTGGATATTCTCGACTCGGCAACAGTTATTTCATACAGTTCCGAAAGGTTAAAAATGAACTTCGAAGGGGCTGGCATCCGTGCAGAAACGGGATCGTATGGTGACATTTGGTATATTGGTACGCCGACATTTTTGGAATACAATCGCTACGGAGAAGGCGATCTTTTTAATAAAAATTAAGCGAAAATTTATACCTTTGTAAAAAGTTTGATCATGGAAGTAGTTTTGGTTTCAATCGTTTTACTAGGCTTGGCTTTCGCAGGAATCGCGATTAAAATTTGGGCAAAAAAGGATGGAGAGTTCGCTGGAACATGTGCGAGCAAAAATCCATATCTCAATAAAGAGGGTGCAGTTTGTGGTTTGTGTGGTGCGCAACCATCACAACAATGCAAGAATCCTGAAGAGTCTGCGGCTTAAATATTTCGCTTTAATTGCATCAGAATTTTGAATGCCTCATCAATGTTTGCCGAGTTGACAATTGCCGTGAATTCGTTTGCGGTTGACACAACTTGCTCTATGTTAATCCCTTCCCATGCTAAATGTTTCAAGATATAATAGTAAACACCGTAGGTTTCAGTATTGGCAAGCGGCAGTTTCACTGTGATTGAAGACAGATTTTTCCCGTGGGATTTCAGTTGCTGCGTTCCGAAAAATTGTTGAACATCATCAGCATACTTAGCATTCAAAATATAGGTTGTTTCGCTAATTCCTTTACACAAGGTGAAAAAACAGTCCTTGTCTTGTTGTAAAAATTGGATCAATTTCGTTTGGGCGATCTGTGTAGCTTCTGAATTTTCGTATGTGAAATCCACCAAATCGCTTCGAACTAAAAAATCGCCAATACCACCAATAATGTTATTGATTTTTACATCCAATTTGTGGTAAACCCCAGGGGTCATGCGTTTAATGGCCATCACAATCGCACCTTCCTTAATCACTTTTCCAGCTGTTTTTTCAATTTCTGGTTGGATCTTACGCGCAAGTGCAGAGATGTTAATAAGATTCTCAGTCATCGCTTCTCGAAGAAATGGACTGCGATTAATAATATCTTCTGTGATTTTACCGATTGAGCTCATAAACAATTCGTTGAATCACCAAAATTAAACATTTTTTGTATGAAAATGTGTATTCTTGTTAATTAAATAACACGAAATATTCATGCAAGCGTCGCAATTGCTCTTTCAACGTAATTCTGTGCAATCTGAAGTTGCTCTGATTTAGATAAATGGGTGTTATCGATCACAATCGCATCTTCGGTTTGAATCAAAGGACTTTCTACCCGCGTGCTGTCAATTAAGTCACGTCTGGAAAGATTTTCTCTGACTTCATCTCTTGAGGTTGGGGTCCCGCGAAAAATTAATTCTTGGTATCGACGTTCTACGCGTGTCTCGATATCAGCGGTTACAAAGAGTTTTAATTCAGCATTTGGAAATACGACAGATCCAATATCTCTGCCATCCATTACAATTCCACCTGTCAATCCCATGGCTTGCTGTTCCGCGACGAGCTTGTGTCGAACTTCTTTGATTGCGGCCACATCTGACACGAAAGCGGAGACCTGTGGTGTACGTATTTTGGATTCAACATTTTCACCATTCAACAACAGTTCTGGCGATTTCGTTTCTGGATTGAGGACAAATTTGAGTTCAATCTCGCCTAGCCTTGAGATGAGTAGCCGGCGGTTCACTTCTTGATTCACGATGCATCCATTTTGCAAAGCAAAGAGCGTTACGCCTCGATACATGGCGCCTGAATCGATGAAAACATAATGCAAAATTCTGGCAAGTTCACGCGCCAAGGTGCTCTTTCCGCACGACGAGTAGCCGTCAATTGCTATGGTGATTTTATCGCTCATCTGTCCTTCTTACAAAGTAAGCAAAATTTCCTTTTACCGAAAAGAAAAGGCATAAAAAAAGGGCAATCATTTCTGATTGCCCTTTCGAAATTTGAATTCCAATTCTTAGAAGTGGAAAGTAATTTTCAAAGAACCTGCTGGTCCGAAGAATGGATTTGAAGCATCAGTTCCAACTCCGAAAGCTGAACCTTTAGCGAAAGTCTCGCTAGTGATCTCTTCCATTGCAGTACCACCAGCGTTCAATTGGCTATCAACACGTGATCCTTCTCCTGTTGTAGTAAGACCAAGACCCCAGCCGAACTCACCACCGATTGCCAATTTAGGCAATACGAAGTACTCAGCACCGATGAATCCTCTTAATCCAAAAATAACACCACCTTTGTTTGTTACGCTAACAACATCAGTAGATCCATCAACAGCATGTGTTTGTGAAGCAAAACCACCCGCTACATCATACGCATTACCGTACGTGTATTCCGTTTTGTTACCTCCACCGAATCCAAGACCAAGCTCAGCTCCGTAGAAACCTTGAAGACGAGTAGAACCTTTACGCCATTCCATACCTCCAGTCAAAAGGATGTTGCTTCCAGAAACTTTACGAGTATCCGTAACCAATTCTCCAGTTGTAGATCCGAATTTCGCAGCGTAAGCATTTGAAGTTGAAGATCCAAATCCGATGTTGATACCTCCACGGTATGCCATATCATCAGAAGTAAAGTATTTACCAGTGATCACGTTGTTACCATTCAAGAATGACCATTC
>JBFYPU010000327.1:0-16698 GCA_041303175.1 Crocinitomicaceae bacterium
GCACTGGATGAATTGACAAGTGCTCGCGAAGCTTTTCCTGAAGACGCGTCAATCATTGGAACCATGGTCGATTTTTATTACGAAAACGATGAACCCGATGAGGCGGCGAATATGCTCGAAAAATTGGTGAAAGCCGATCCAACAAATGGCAGAGCACACCTCGCATTGGCGGATATTTATCAACGTGAAGGTGACCAACCAAAAATGTATGAATCGCTCAGAATGGCTTTCCGTTCGGACGATGTGGACATCGATGCGAAAATGGAGATTTTGATTAAAATCCATGGATCGGGACGCGAGATTGATAAGGAAGTTTACGAATTGGTCGATATTTTACTGGAGAAATACCCGAACGACGCGAAATCGCATTCCGTTCATGGTGATTATTTGATGGTTCAAGAAAAGAATGAAGAAGCCTTGGCGGCCTACAAAAAGGCCTTGGAATTTGGAGGAAATCAATACCCCATTTGGAATCAAGTCCTCCTCATGGAATACGAGCAAGGTAAAAGCGAAGAATTATACCTTGACAGTAAAAAGTGCTTGGATTTATTCCCATCTGTCGTGATGATCTACCTGTTTAATGGCGTTGGGGCAAATCAAACGAAACGCTATGCAGAGGCGCTTGATGTACTGGTGGCAGGTCGTGAATTGATCTTTGGTGATCCACTTATGGAGGCTGAATTTCTAGGTCAATTGGGGGACGCAAGTTTTGGATTAAAGAAAATTTCAGATGGGAAGGAATTCTACAAAACAGCGATGGACCTCGATCCTAGAAGTATGTTGCTTAAAAATAATTACGCCCTGCGATTGGCGAATGCTAACACCGACCTCGATCTGGCTGAATCCTTGATGAAGCAGGTTCTGGAGCGCGCTGGAAGCGAAGCACAGTTTTTGGACACTTACGGTTGGGTACTGTTTCAAAAAATGGACTTTAATGCAGCCAAAACCCAGTTTGAAGCAGCATACGCACTTAACAAGACGGATGAAATCATCCTGGAACACCTTGGTGATGTGTACTTTAAACTCGGGAATCTCGACGAGGCATTGGCCTGGTGGACAAAAGCGAAAGCCATCAAAGCAAATGAACTTCTCAACAAGAAAATTTCAGATAAAAAATACTATGCGCCTGAATCTTAATCTTATAGTGTTTTCCTTGGGCTTGTTGCTCTTGGTGTCCTGCGGAAATCGTAAAGGCTCGGAAGGCAGATTACCTAAAGTGGAGGACGATCGCTTGCTCGCAACACTCGATAGTTTGTCGAACCAAGAATTTCAATTTTTCTATTCTAAATTGAACACGAATTATCAAGATTCAGCCCGAAATGTCTCTTTCAAAACCTCCATCCGAATGGTGCGCGATAGTGCGATGGGAGCAACGATCAGTTATGCAAGCATCCCAGTAATTAGTGCAGTGGTGAGTGTGGATTCGGTGAAAATGACCGACAAGCAAAAGCAATGCTACACCCTTCAAAGCATTGATTTCATCAAGGAAAGTTTCGGGGTCAATTTCTCACACCGCAACATGGAAGAGCTCATCATGGGTTTTCCAATTGCGTACGATAAAAACGCTACGTATGAGCGCATCGAGGATCCATTTGCTTACATGCTTTCTACCGAACTGAAAAAGGATGGCGACAGAGGGGATGTGTTGAAAGTCTTTTATCAATTCAATAAAGCACTTAACGAACTCAAATCGACCCGAATTGAGAGCAGTGCGGACAATACGACGGTGAAAATTGATTACTTGACGCGTCAACTCATTGATGGCTACTCCATTCCGTTGACTGTTAAAATTGTCATCACCACGCCGAAGCAAGAAATAGTCATTGATTTGGAATACAATAAGCCACGTGTGAATGAACGTGAGCAGATTCACTTCGTAATCCCAGAGAGTTATGTGCCGTGTACTAAATAAATTTCTCCTGATTGGCGCGCTGTGCTGTTTTAGCGGACAGCTTTTTGGTCAATCTACAGACAAGTTGCAAAAAGAGCAAGAAAAATTGGAAAAGAACATTTCAAGCACGAAATCCTTGCTTGAGAAGTCAAAAACGAAGACGAAAACGTCTCTCAACGACTTGCGCGTGATCCAAAATCAGATTGAATACAGAGAACGGTTGCTAAAAAATTACGATGATCAAATTCGCGGTGCCGAGTTGACCGTTCAGCAGAAAGAAAAGCAGATTGTGGAACTACGCACAAAGGTAGAACAGTTAAAAGCGCAGTACAAAAAATTGCTCATTTATGCCTACAAGCACCGCAACAACTATGGAAAGTTGATGTACGTTTTTACCGCAGACAGTTACAACGAAGCGCGCAAGCGAAATGGTTATTTACGTCGACTTTCTGAGGTTCAACTTAAGCAATTTTTAGTGATACAACAAAATCAAGCTTTGATCGCAAATGAAATTGGCACGGTGAAATCGGAACGTCAACACAAACTCCTCGTTGTAGACGAGAAAAAACGCGAACGATCAGAAATAGAAAAAGACCGCGCTGAAAAGGAACGTGTTTACCAAGTCTTTAAGCAAGAGGAGGAAATTCTATTGTCGAAGCTCAAAGAAGATGAAGCGAAAAAGGATGTCTTGAGACGACGCATTTCGGACGCGATTCAGAAAGAATTAGCACAAGCTGAAACCAAACGAAAGGATCAAGAAGCTGCAGCTGCCGCAAAAAAGAAAAAAGAAACATCCACGACGACCACCACGACCACGACGACCACGACCACAGCGCCTGCAACTACTCCT
Source organism: Crocinitomicaceae bacterium (assembly GCA_041303175.1). Classification (GTDB taxonomy): domain Bacteria; phylum Bacteroidota; class Bacteroidia; order Flavobacteriales_D; family Crocinitomicaceae; genus UBA4466. The sequence goes on from JBFYPU010000327.1 coordinate 2,742, forward strand.
GCTGTTACGCTTGCAGAAACGAAAGAGGCACAGTTGGTTGGGAGTAATTTTGAAGGGAATCGAGGGAAATTGCCTTGGCCCGTTGAAAAAGGAACGATCACGGAGAATTTCGGGAAAAATGCCCATCCAACTCTGAAGAATGTGACAACTAACAACCGTGGAATTGACATCAGCGCACCGCTTAATGCGCAAGTGAGAGCCGTTTTCGATGGAGAGGTGACGAGCGTTTTGGATATTCCCGGCGCTGGAAAAGTAGTGATCATTAAACATGGAAATTACCGAACAGTCTACTCAAACTTACGCGATACGTATGTCAAAGTAGGGTCCAAAGTCACCACTAAAAAAGTGATCGGCTCCTTGCTTTCTAAAAGCGGTGAAACAACATCTGTTGTCCATTTCGAAGTGCATCAAGTAGTTGGGAGTGCCGTCACGTGCTTGAATCCAACTTTGTGGGTTTCGAATTGATTTTTGGATTATTAGATCATTAGATCATTAGATTGTTGGATTGTTGGATTGTTGGATTGTTGGATTCGCTTCGCGTCTGCCTTCGGCGGTTTTGGATTAGCTCCGCAGCTGCCTGCGGCGGTGTTTGATGGGCCGAGTAACGATGTCCGTCTTCGCTTATTTCGACTAAATCTATATATCTCGATATTTGAATAATTGAATTTTTCAATCAAGCGCTCGTTTTGATGATCCGAGCACTGATGATCGGAATGCGACGGCACGATGATCCTAGGTCAGCCAATTCACACCAACAGCGCCCAGCGCAGCGAATATCCTTTTTCTTTTTCAGAAAAAGATAGCAGCCGAAGATGGATGAAGCGCCCCAAATCTCTAATCATCCAACGCAAAGGGTCCAATAATCCAATAATTCAACGATCTAAAACCGCCTTCAGGCAGCAGCGCAGAAAACCAGATTTCCAAAAATCAAACCATCCAGCATTACCGAAGGAGCGCCCAGCGTAGACGAATATCCTTTTTCTTTTTCAGAAAAAGATAGCAGCCGAAGATGGTTTAAGCGCCCCAACTCTCTAATCATCCAAAATCTAGCACCGCCGAAGGCAGACGCGAAGCGAATCCAACGCGAAGCGTCCAACAATCTAAATAAACCTTTTCGCAAACTCCCACATCACAATCCCAGCGCAGACCGAGACGTTTAAGCTATGTTTTGTGCCAAACTGGGGGATTTCAATCACATAATTAGATGCGTCCACAATCGCTTGGTCTACTCCATTAACTTCATTTCCAAGTACTAAGGCAAATCGTTTTTCGGGTAAATGCGCAACCTCTTGTAGCAAAGTAGTATTTTCTGTCTGCTCAATGCTGCAAATGCAAACACCTGTAGCCTTCAATTCGTTCACGAGATCCAAGGCTGATTCACGGTATTCCCATTTCATGGATTCCGTTGCGCCGAGAGCCGTCTTTTGGATTTCACGATGCGGCGGTGTCGCGGTGATTCCACACAAATACAAGGTGTCAACATTAAATGCATCACAGGTTCGAAAAAATGATCCAACGTTCGTGAGACTGCGAATGTCGTTGAGAATCACGATGATTGGAAATTTTTCCTGTGCCTTGAATTCGTCGTCTGAAACGCGATCCAACTCCCAAAGTTTTAATTTTTTGTTCATTTTGTGGATAACAAGCCGGGGCATTATTTTGTGAACTGCATCGACACGGCTACTTTTACGGTACAAAAATTAAAAAATCAATCGACTTAACACACATGGCAAGCCAAAAAGCTGAGAAAGAAACTCCCTTGATGAAACAATACAACGAAATCAAGGCAAAGCATCCACAGGCATTGTTGTTGTTTCGAGTGGGTGATTTTTACGAAACATTTGGCGAAGATGCGATCACGGCTTCCAAGATTTTGGGGATCATTTTGACCAAAAGAGGAGCAGGATCTCCCTCCGAAATTGAATTGGCAGGCTTTCCACACCATTCGATTGATACGTATTTGCCGAAATTGGTGCGGGCTGGTCAGCGCGTTGCCATTTGTGATCAACTCGAAGATCCAAAGATGACGAAAACCATTGTGAAGCGAGGGGTTACAGAACTCGTTACGCCAGGCGTGTCATTTAGCGATCAAGTACTTGAAACAAAAAAGAATAATTTTCTCTGCTCCATTCATTTCGAAAAAGACATCACTGGCATTTCTTTTTTAGACGTTTCCACTGGCGAATTTTTACTTGCGCAAGGAAGCAACGAATACATCGATAAACTGATCCAAGGATTTGAACCCACAGAGGTTTTGTACAACAAGCGGATGTCTAAGCAATTCGATGAACTCCTCGGAAATCGTTACTATTCCTATCGACTTGAGGACTGGATTTTCGCGCAGGATTATAGCTTGGAATGTCTCACCAAGCAGTTTGGAACGAAATCCTTGAAGGGTTTTGGCATTGAAGGTATCGACGCTGGGATCATCGCTGCCGGATCGATCATTCATTATTTATCTGAAAATCAACACGATCGTCTTGGACACATTTCATCCATTTCACGCATTGAGGAAGAACGCTACGTGTGGTTGGACCGTTTCACTGTTCGAAATTTGGAATTGATCAGCTCGCCACATGAAAACGCAACCACGCTGCTCGACATTCTCGATTACACAAAAACTGCGATGGGTGGGCGCATGCTCAAACGTTGGATGGTCTTACCCTTGAAGGATTTGAACCCGATACAAGACCGTTTGGATGCCGTTGAAGCACTTAACCTTAACACAGAAGCAAGCTACGCACTAGGTGAGCGATTAAAGGAAATCAGTGACTTGGAACGGATCATTTCGAAGGTAGCTGTTGGAAAAATCAATCCACGCGAAATACTGCAGTTGAAACGAACCTTGCATCAACTCAAGCCCATCAAAGAATTGATCGGTGGACTTAAATCTGATGTGCTGGAGAAATTGGCGGATCGAATCAATCCGTGCGAAAAATTATTGAACTCTATTGAAACGACGTTGCATGACGAAGCGGCCATTCAAGTTGGAAAAGGAAAAGTGATCGCGGATGGCGTTAATGCTGAACTCGATGAGTTGAGAGCGATTTCTTTTTCAGGAAAGGATTATTTGGAGCAATTGCAACAGCGCGAAAGCGAGCGAACTGGAATTTCGAGCTTGAAAATCAGTTTCAACAACGTTTTTGGATACTACATTGAAGTGCGAAACACACACCGCGACAAAGTTCCTGAAGAGTGGATCCGCAAACAAACCTTGGTGAATGCTGAGCGTTACATCACCGAAGAATTAAAGGAATACGAATCAAAAATAATGGGTGCTGAGGACAAAATTTATGTCCTCGAATCGCGTCTGTTTCAAGATTTGGTGTTTGGAATGGCAGATTATACGCAAGCGATTCAGTTGGACGCTGTGTTGATTGCACAATTGGACGTGCTGCTGTCGTTCTCAGAAATTGCCCGAACCAACAACTATGTGAAGCCTGAGATGAACGAATCCTTCGTGATCGACATCAAAGAAGGGAGACATCCTGTGATAGAACGACAGCTTGCTGTCGGTGATCAATACGTCTCCAATGACGTGCATTTGGACAGCGACAACCAACAAGTAATGATGATTACCGGGCCGAATATGTCTGGAAAAAGCGCGCTCCTTCGACAAACCGCACTCATTTCCCTGATGGCGCAAATGGGATCCTTTGTTCCTGCGCGGTCGGCGTCTTTAGGTCTTGTCGATAAAGTCTTCACGCGCGTGGGTGCCTCCGATAACATTTCGTCAGGGGAATCAACCTTTATGGTGGAAATGAACGAAACGTCAAGCATTTTGAACAACCTCTCAAGCCGTTCGTTGATTTTATTGGATGAAATCGGTCGTGGAACTAGCACGTACGATGGGATTTCGATTGCTTGGGCGATCACGGAATATTTGCATGAACATCCGAAACACAAAGCGAAAACGCTTTTTGCAACACACTACCACGAGCTAAATGACATGACGAACCGCTTCGAGCGCATCAAAAATTTCAATGTTTCGGTGAAAGAAGTGGGCAAGAAAATCCTGTTTTTACGCAAATTGGTGGAAGGAGGAAGTGCACATTCCTTCGGGATTCATGTAGCGAAACTTGCTGGAATGCCACCCCAAGTGATTGCCCGTGCTGAGTCGATGCTTGATCAATTGGAAGCTAAACATGAACTCTCCGAGACCACGATCACTAAAACAGGAGGGAAAAAGGCGAAAAAATCCGCGAATGGTGTAAACGATATGCAGTTGAGCTTTTTTCAACTCAACGATCCTGTATTGGAGCAAATTAGAGAGGAATTGGTGATCATTGACATCAACACGCTTACACCCGTTGAAGCGCTGATGAAACTCAATGAAATCAAAAAGTTGACAGGGGGTTGATTTCTGTCGTGAATCCCACGCATTCAAGGAGTTTTAAAAAGGAATAAAAATTTCAAGAAGACTGAACCAAATTCCGAAATACTTTGTTAAATTTGTCGCCCACGTTGATCGAAATGTGGTTTTCGGGAAAAGGCCGAATAAAAACATGTCAGTTGAATAAGCGGGCGTAGCTCAGGGGTAGAGCATCACCTTGCCAAGGTGAGGGTCGTGAGTTCGAATCTCATCGCCCGCTCAAAAATCCCACAATTGTGGGATTTTTTTTAGCAGTCAGTCGGACTGCATTTCAACAAAACTGATCCGTAAGGCAGTGATTATGTGAGAAGTGATTTCCCATATTCTTTGGGAAGTAGACGCTGCTCCTGGAATGCTCGAGTGGTGGAATTGGTAGACACGCCGGACTTAAAATCCTGTGCTCTTTGGGGCGTGCGGGTTCAAGTCCCGCCTCGAGTACAAAAAGCTTTGATTTCGATTGAAGCTTTTTTTAGCTTAAAGCACTTGTGACTTGGCTTCCACCTGTCACTTGTAAGATTGCCTGACTTTTCGGAGTCGGGCTTTTTTGTGCGATGCAAGCGCTAAGACGCATTCTCACCAATTAATTTTGGTTAAAATTTCATCAAATTCCCGCTCAAAAACGAAAATTTGAATTTCAGCGATACCCCCAGAAAATCATTGGAAAATTCAACGCATTTCAATCCCTCCACCTGTTGGCAATGGCAACCAACGACAGCATAATCGGCACTTCAATCAACACACCCACAACAGTTGTGAGCGCTGCGCCTGAATTCAGCCCAAAGATGGAAATAGCAACGGCCACTGCCAATTCGAAAAAATTGCTCGCGCCAATCATCGCTGATGGGGCACGGATCGCATGGTTCAATTTCAAGACTTTTCCAGAAAACCAACCGATAAAAAAGGTGAAATAGGTCTGTATTGTGAGCGGAATGGCAATCAAGAGGATCGCAATCGGTTCCTCAATGATCTTTTGACCTTGGAAGGCGAAAATTAAGACCAAGGTAAGCAACAACGCAAGGATGGAGACGGGTTTCAAGCTTTTCAAAAAACGCGTTTCAAACCATTCTTTTCCTTTTCGTTTGGTCAATATGCGATTCGTGAGATAGCCAGCAACAAGCGGAATCACCACAAATACAAGCACCGAAGTAAACAAGGTATTGTATGGAATTCCAATCACTTCACCGCTTCCATTTAAAAAGCTAATGTCAAACCACGAAAAGAGCAGACCAACAATCGGAACAAAGGCCACGAGTAAGATGAGATCATTTACCGATACTTGCACCAACGTATAAGTGGCATCGCCTTTAGAGAGGTAGGACCACACAAACACCATGGCTGTGCAGGGTGCAGCGCCGAGCAATATCGCACCCGCCAAGTACTGTTCAGCATCTTCAGGTGAAATCCACGCTCCGTATATATGGTAGAAAAAAATGTAGGCAAAAAGCGCCATTGTGAAGGGGGCGATCAACCAATTTACCACAACAGTTAAACCCAAACCCTTTAAGTTTCGAGAAACGTATTTGAGCGACGAAAAATCAATTTGAGCCATCATCGGGAAGATCATCAACCAGACCAAAATGGACACAGGAACGTTCACCGTCTCAATGTTCCAATCGCTCAGAATTGTGATGCTGTCCCCAGCGAGATAGCCCACGCCGATGCCAATTCCGATGCACAGCATCACCCAAATACTCAGGTATTTTTCAAAGAATCCAATTTTTGCAGTTTCACTCATTGCTAACGAATTGTTGAGAATACATAGAATAGTTCTGTTCCAATTTCAAAGGAACGGTAATCATAAAATGCGCGTTCCAATGGCGTATCATCGAAATTTTTCGGGTCTTCGTAGCGAATCGGAATGCGTTGTTCACACCCTGCAACGTAGGGACAATTTTCATCCGCGTGCGAGCACGTCATAACGGCTGCAAACCCCGATGTAGGATTCTGCGGATCGTCATACAGTTTAGAAAACATCACCAAGGGTTGGGAGCCATCTTTCCAGTTCACCTCATACCGCGGATTACCGTGCTCTGAGCCCGAAATCTCGAAACCGAAACCGCGTAAAGAGGCGACCGCACGTTCATTGAAGGCCGTTTCCTCCACGCCACCACTGTAACTTTCGGCAGCGACCCCATAATAATCCGCTGCTACCTGCGCCCATAGCTGAGCAAATTGACTTCTTCGTGAATTGTGTGTGCAGATAAAATTGAGCAAAACGGGTTCCTGTTTATTCTTTTTGTCTTGAATAAACCGGCTCAATTGTGACAACTCCGTTTTTCGATCTGCCGAAATTGTGGCATAATCCATTTTGTCAATCACGTGTTGAATGCGTGTAAACATATCTTTCCGTTTAGCAACAACCCGATCCTGGAGCGCAACTTCCACCCGAAATCGGTGTCAACGACGCCAAAGACACTTTTAATTTTGACTCAGGAATGCCACATTTATCTTTTGCCAAACAATCTGTCGTCAACGAAGTCAGCTGAAACGCATTTCCGTTCAATTCAATGCCATATTTCCCAATCGTCGCTCCTTGGTATTCCACCTCGATTTCTTCGTCGCGAAGCCCCAATTTGGACTCAGACAATTCAATAATGGACAACAATTTTTCTGGATGCAGACGATGATCGTAGTCATTTGCTTCCCACAATTGGAAATTTACGCGGTGTTCCACACGAATGGTTCCACCACAATCAATAAAGTGTTTGGTCACATTTCCCACTTCAGTAACGTGAAAATGTGCAGGAACCAACGTTCCATCAGGCAACTCGAAACTGATTTGTTCGAGCTCTTTTAGTCTGTTTTTAAATTCAATAAGTTTCATTTTTCCGTTGTATGTTTATTGGTACATTGCAATATTGCGATGTGTATAATTAATTTTTTTTCAGCAGCACGATTTTCCAGAACAGCAAGGATGTTGATCAAAAAATAATTCAAAAGTTGACTTGAATTCCTTCCATTTGGTTTCATCAATGCAGTATTTTACCGACACGCCATCCACCGTTCCTTTGATGATTCCAATGGCTTTTAGTTCTTTCAAGTGCTGACTGATCGTTGCTTGTGCTAATCCCAATTCTTGAATAAGGTCCAAATTGATGCATGCATTCGCCTGAATCAAGTGTTGCAAAATGGCAACGCGAGCAGGATGTGAGAACACTTTTCCCAATTGAGCGAGGGTATTTTGTTCCTCCGTGAATAAATCTGTTTTTGTGACTCCCATAATTACATTGCAATATTACGATGAATAATTCAATTAATTACAATTTATTGGATTTTTATGCAATAAAATTCGAGTTAGCGCATTCTCATTGCCTTTGATCAATACTCGTTTCAAAAACATCATCATCAAATAGTGGATCTCCAGTGCGTCAGCATTCGTCATTCGAAAAAGTGAATTTTGAGGTCGAGTCGGACGAGTTTGGAAGAATGAGTTGGCGGAAAACATCGGGCAAGAATTTGCGCTGTGCGAATTGAAACCGAATTGGAAAGACTAGTTTTACGGTATGAAAAAAACGGTCGCAATTATAGGAGGTGGCGCATCAGCCCTGAGTGCAGCGGCATTTATAGATGAAGATCAGTTTCATGTTTCGATTTATGAAAAGAACAAAAGCCTAGGTCGGAAATTTTTGGTTGCAGGAGATGGTGGATTTAATCTCACGCACTCGGAGACAATTTCATCGATGAAGACACGCTATTCGCCTCAATCGTTTTTGGATGAAACGTTGGATCAATTTACGAACACTGATTTTTGCGCGTGGTTAGAAAAAATTGGCATTCCCACATTTGTTGGGAGCAGCGGTCGAATCTATCCTGAAAAGGGCATAAAACCAATTACGGTTCTCACACATATAATGGATGAATTGAACCGAAAACAGGTAGCAATCAATGTCAATCATAGCTGGAAAAATTGGGGAGAGAGCAATGAACTGATCTTTGATAATGGTTTGAAAATTGCAGCAGACTACGTCCTTTTTTCTCTCGGAGGGAGTAGTTGGAAGGTGACCGGATCGGATGGGTCATGGCTAAGCACATTCGAAGAAAAGGGGATTGAGACACGTCCATTTCTTTCCTCCAATTGTGCATATCGCATCGATTGGAGCGATGATTTTCTTGAAAAAAATGCAGGGGAAGCGATTAAAAATTGTTCGATTCGCTGCGGAAAGCGGACGCAAAAAGGCGAAGTCGTCGTCACTGAATTTGGATTGGAGGGAAATGCCATTTATGCTTTAACTCCAGAAATTCAGCAGGAACTAGACGCACACGGCTCGGCGACCATTTACCTCGATTTCAAGCCCACTGTACACATGGCAGAACTGCATGATCGACTTGTTATGTCCACGCTCAGTACAACGGAGATCTTGAAGCGAAAAATAAAACTGAGCGCCGTTCAGATTCACTTGTTGAAATCCTATCTATCAAAAGAGGAGTTTACAACGATCGATCTTCTTGCGGAGAAAATAAAAGCGTTTCCGTTGACTGTAATCGCCGCGGCACCGCTAGATGAAGCCATCTCAACTACAGGTGGAATAGATCTTGGTGCGGTCAACGCGTCCTTTGAATTGAAAACCATGAACAATACGTTTTGTATGGGTGAAATGCTCGATTGGAACGCGCCAACGGGAGGGTATTTGCTCCAGGCGTGCTTCAGTATGGGCGTTCGGGTTGCAAGGGAGTTGAATCGACGGGGATAATTTTCAAATGCGTTAAAATTCCGAAATAATTGGATCTAAAATTGTACATTTCCACTCACAAAAAACAATCAAACACATGAAATTTCTGCAGCTTCCAACGATTTTTACCTTTCTTCTTCTAGCCTTCACCTCCCACAGTCAATTTGAATATGAAGGTCATCGAGTGGTGGGTTCCTACTCCGATTTCGAAGAAGGTAGCAAGGCTTACCTATATGGCGACAAGGTTGTTTTTAGAGCAGAACCGAATTTGACGTCGAAGGCTTTGGATACCTTATCCATCGGTTCAGAGATCACGATTGTCCACAAAACGGATTATACTACATCCCTGAATGGCTTGGATTGGAACTGGTACAAGGTTAAAGTGGGACGTAAATCAGGTTATGTGTTGTCGGGACTGATCGCCTTGGATCGAGTAAAATTTGAGGATATTACCTATTTGGTGACGATCGCTGGAATCACGCACGCCGAGGAGGATTACGAATACACGGATTTCAAGTTGCGTGCACGCGTGTTGCAAGCGAATGGGGAATTTTATGGGCATGAAACCAACTTGCCTACAAGCGCATTTTACGTTACGGCAACCGATAATCGCGGTCTCGAGGGACTTGAAAGTATGCTTGTTATTCATTTGTACGCGGAAGCGTGTGGCGTGGATGGTGGCGAAATCTACTTGTTCAACAATGGCGATCGCTTGTATACAGGACTCACCTTATCACATGTTTCGGATGCTGGGGCATTTTGGTTTGTTGAAAGTGTTATTTTCCCCGAAGATAAAGATGGCTTTGAGGGAATTGTGCGCTATGAACGCGAGTCGGGAATTCCAATGGACGAGGAACTAGGCTGGTCGAAATCAACGATTCACAACCTCTCGCTTCGTTGGGAAGATGGACAGTTGACACCGAATGTGGATACGTTCCAGTTTGACGAGGAGGAAGATTAACGCTTACTAAATTACAGCAATTGATTGGGCTGATTAAGTTCTCCTTTTTCTTTTGGGCGCTTTAACGGTCTACGTGCTGTAGTCCCGCCACCCAGATGAAAAATGTCTGGGTCGTCGGGAGCTGCCGCACTCCGCCCTAGCGCGAATCCCTAATTCACATCAATCGAAGTTCATTTAGGCTTCCGAGCCTTTCACGATCAACTTGAAGCCTTTGCCATGAATGTTCATGATCTCAATCGCTTCGTCTTCTTTCAATGCTTTCCGCAATTTGGCGATGTAGACATCCATGCTTCGTCCATTGAAATAGTTGTCGTCGCCCCAGATTGCGCGCAACGCCGCTTGTCGGTCCAAAATATCATTCTGATTCTTCACCAATAAGATCAACAATTGATTTTCCTTCGTCGTCAATTTTTTCGTCTCGTTCTTGAGGTGCAGTAGGCGCAATTCGGGTTCATATTTAATCGTGCCAATGTAGCGCGAACCGTCCTCTTCGGTATCTGAATTGTCCACTCTGCGCAAGATGGCATTGATGCGGGCCACCAATTCTTCCATTGAAAATGGCTTGGTTAAATAATCGTCAGCACCTAGGGAAAATCCTTCCAATTTATCCTCTTTCATGGCCTTAGCCGTGAGAAACAAAATTGGCGTTTTCTTGTCAATTTCTCGGATCTCTTTTGCCAAGGTGAAACCATCCATTTCAGGCATCATCACATCGAAAATACAGAAATCAAACGATCCTTCGTGAAACCGCTCCAACGCTGACTTTCCATTTTGTGCCAAGGAAACACCAAAGCCCTTTGATTTCAAAAACGTTTGAAGCAATTGTCCTAGATTCATGTCATCTTCTGCAAGCAGAATGGTAGTTTCATTTTTCATATCAATCTGTTATTATGACCGTAAATTCCGATCCACTTCCGTATTTGCTTTTCACCTGAACCGTCCAACCATGAAGATCCGTAATTGCTTTGACGTAACTCAATCCCAATCCAAACCCTTTCACGTTGTGAACGTTACCGGTTGGTATACGGTACAATTTGTCAAATATTTTGTTCAAATGCTCTTTTTTTATTCCAATGCCGTGGTCGCGCACCGCAATTAGGGTTTTTCGTCCGTCTTTTTTCAATGAAATCGATACCTCGGGTTTTCCACCACTGTATTTCACGGCATTGTCAACAAGATTCGAAATCATGTTCGTCACGTGGAATTTATCGCCAACGGTTCGAATAATTTGTTCGGGTACATCCACACTGATCGTCCCTTCTGGATTGGAAAGTCCAAATTTTGCCCGTTTGGTAATTTCATGAATGATTTCGTTGAGGTTCAATTCCTCATTGCGCAAACGAAGTTCCTTTTTATCGAGCGTTGCACTTTGCAAAATGCGTTCCACCAAGATCCCCAACCGTTCATTTTCGGCCGCAATCATGTTCACATACGGTGCCGTTTGTTCAATTCCCTTGTCTCCAATCATATCGGTATCGCTCATGGCTTGACACGCCAAGGAAATGGTCGAAATGGGTGTTTTGAATTCATGCGTCATGTTCGAAATGAAATCGTTTTTCATCTCAGAAAGTTTCTTTTGCGTTAAAATGGTGCGAAACATGAAAACAAAAGCGGTGATAATGAGGAGTACAAGCGCTAGGTTGACTACCAACGGCCCCCACATTTCTTGCAACAAGAACGATTTTTTGCGCGGAAAGGATATATGGACATAGAGGTTTTCATCCAATGAATTCCCAGGGAAAAGCAAGGTTCGATAAGATGAGTTTGTGTCCAATTTGTTCGAGTAATTACTCGGGAAGTGTTTGAATTTTAGTGGTTGATTGCTTTCATCGGTCACGGTAAATTGATAACGCTCTGGGTATTTTTCCATCGTCAACTCCGTTTTAAGGACGGAATCCAAAAAGTTCAACTCAACGCGTTCACTTTGATCTTGATACGCATTGTTCTTGAACGCATCAATCATCATTTCGTTCACGAATCGTGCTTTTTTGAAAATTTGTTGAACCACACGTTGATCCAATTGAAGCGCAATGTTCACCGAATCGTGGTCTACGTTTGTTCGTTGACCTTTGAATAAATCCCTCAGTTTGCGAATATCACGCGCCAAAACCCGCTGTTCTGCACTCAATCCAGAAATGGAATCGTAGGTTCTGCCTTGAATAACAAGGTAATCCTGCATTTCACCATCCTTGAAAATCGTGGTGTCGCGAATGGAAATTTCCTCTGTGGACGACAGCATATTTTGAAATTCTTCCTTTAGAATGTCTTTGTATTTTCCACTGAAATTTCTATCGACAACGTGCATGTAACGCCGAATATCGTCCGCTTTTTCATGTGTGAGCGCAATGCGTTCAAGCGTGGTGTTCAAGCGTGTTCGAAATTCACCCGATTTTTGTTTGTAAAGCGCCGTAGTTTGAAATGCTTGAATGACGAGCAGCGCGAGCATGGCCACTACAACAAGAATGAGAATAAAATTTACGCGGATTCGCTTCATGTCTATTCACGAATGTAGAACAAAGGATTGAAGAGGAGCGAGGCTTAACGTTTTTTAACGTGGCTAGAACCGTTCAAAGCACAATTCGGATGAGAAAAATCACACCGTTCGTATGAAGCCGTCTTCTTTATCGCATCGCGCCTCAGCTAGTATTTCACAAATCGGATTGAACTACGTTCGCCTTCAAACGTAATGTTTACAACGTAGATTCCGTTTGCAAAGCGAGAGACGTCAACGGCCATTTCCGATGCGTTCGAATTTCCTTCAAACACCGTTCTACCATCAAGATCCGTAATGCTAATTTGTCGCTCACCAGCGTGCTTGAATTCAAGGGTTAATTGATTTTCCGCAGGATTTGGATAGAGCGAAAACGGCTGATCAACCACGTCAGGAAGCGATGAATTTTGATCGATCACCAAAAATTGCCCCATCATTCCGCCGTCTTCATGCGTGAGCATGTGGCAATGGTACATATACGGATACATCTCATCTGCATGATCGGAGAATTTGGCGATGAAGCGAACATTTCCCATACCGCCAGGCACTAGAACCACATCGTTCCAACCTTGCAATTCTGCTGGCGGTTGAGCACCGTTGATATCCAAAATTTGAAATTGAACATCGTGGATATGAAATGGATGAGCGATGGGCGTTTGATTTGTCAACGACCAAATTTCTACATTGTCGAGTGGGACGGTATAATTGATCACAGCCATGTCAAACATTGCACCATTGATTACAAAAGGGCCGTTCAAATTACCCATGGTCATCGACGTAAAGGTGAGTGATCGCGTAATGTCTGCACTCGCTTCTGGAATGTCTGTGAAAGATACCAAAGACGTGGGAATGGATGTGATGGGTGATGCTGTCGCTGCTCCGACCGTTATATCCAAAAATGCATAATCGTTTCCATTGAGCGGATTGCTCGTATATCCAACAAGTGAAGCAGTTAATCCAGGTCCCATCCCGGGTTGTGTAGCTCCATAATGGGCATTTGGCAATTCCGATGCGAAGGACATCAATTGAAAATTTTGTCCCAAACTCGTTGTGAGGTCCACCAAGATGTCAACGCGCTGTCCAGGTGCAATGCGGTACCTTGTTTTGGTGACTGGAGTAGCGAAAAGTCCACCATCTGTGCCAATAATATGAAACGATCGATTGTCAGAAAATCCCAATTCCATCATGCGCTGTGAAGCACCATTTAAGATTCTTAAACGCACCACTTGCGCGGGTAAGGTTGTATAGGCATCCACGGTTCCATTGACCATTGGTGTTTCGTCCAACTCGGTATGCACCAAGATTTGCCCAGCGCCATCGAAGCCTTTGGTTTGCAAAATCAGCGGAATTTCATCCACACCATACGTCATGGGTAGATTCAATGCCGCTTCTTCAGCATCGCGAATGAAGATCAAACCAGCGATTCCTTTTGAAACGTGTTGATCGGTTTTATGGTGTAAATG
>JBFYPU010000328.1:0-7897 GCA_041303175.1 Crocinitomicaceae bacterium
AAAAAAGATCAAAGATTAATTCCAATTTTTGATCGTCGTTTTTTCGGAACGTATGGCTTGAAATCGTCAAATTCCTTCACGTGGAGCCAGTGTTTCCAGCCAAATGAGAAAACAAATGCGAGTGGATATCCTGGCGTGAAACTAATGGATAATTGATTCTTCGCGTTGAACGCATAATCGTATTCAAATTCGAGCGCCACAGGCGCCAATTTCCATTGAAGATCGCCGAATTGCTTCGAATAGGTTTCATTAAAATAGCCGGATGGTTGATATGCCTCACCAAATCTTTGCCATGAATCACGGACCAATAGGGCTGGACCAATCCCAAAATAGATGCGATGTTTCTTGGTGTTCATCAGAGCTCCGCGAACGCCAACGTGAGAAATTGAAGCGAATCCATTCGAACAATCCGCCACAAAGCCTTGTATATATTTCACTGAAATCAGGTCGCGATAAACAAACTTTTCATAGCCGACGAAGACTCCATAGTTTAATACGAAACGGGCGTTTTTATCTAGTTTAAGCGGTTGAAATTCAGCCATTCTATCACCGAAGGGATGAACCGTGAATCCGAAATGTTTCACGGTTATCGCATCTTGACAATGAGCATTTGACCCAAGAAAGAGCAGCAGTATGAAGAAACTACTTCGCAGCATTTTTTCCAGTATAAAATATGCTCAGAAAGGCCACAAATGCATTCAATGGAAGTCTCAATGTCGCGTGCAACCATTTTTTTGATCGGTGTTTTTCAACAAAAGACGGCGAGGTCCGGTAATACCAACCAATGAACGCGCGACCTGCTTTGAATCGATCCAAGAATCGATCGCGGAATTCACGGAGGATCATCACTTGTGGCGCATCATACGATCCATAACTCATCGTTGCGATGTAACATCCAATATCCGATCCACCCGAATCAGAAGTGCCTGAATCAGAAGTGCCTGAATCGGATCCGCCAGAATCAGATCCACCACTTGAAGCGCTTGAATAAATAGCAACAAGAATGATAATCAGTAGGATCGCTAGAAGTCCAAACACGATCAGAATAGCGATCGTACCGCCTGTCAAACCTTCCCGCGCTTTGCCATACATTTTCACTTCCTTGACGTTGTTATCATCAAATTGATGCGTTTGCTTTTGCGTCAAATCCACTGCCGCATCATCGTTCACATAAATGTGCATGTCATTCAAATCCTCCGATTCTGAGGTTTCCATAACGTTGACTTCCTCAGGAATTCCTGACAGTACTTCTTCGGCAATTGAGGGTTCACTTAATTTATACGTCTTGTCGTTTTGATGCACATATACATCGTAATCATCAATTTTTTCCGCTACAGGCTTTTTCTTGAAAACAGTCGCTTTTGAGTATGAAATTTTGTTGTAGTTGTTGCACCCAACCAGCAGAAAGATAATTGCAACGAAGGGGAGTATGAGTTGTTTCACAATGAATGCTTTAATGTTAGACTCTAAATGTATAGATTATTTTTGGTAACTCCGAACTTTTCTATTCTGCTAAAAAGTAGCTTTGGTTTAGATTTTAGAAAAAACGTCTACATCCGAACGAGATGATTTTTAGGCATCTAGGAAAATGACACTTAAGTCTGCTAATTTTTCGTCTTTTGGTTTTTCGTGTAAATTGAAATTAATTTAACATGAAAAATATTCTGATTCTTTCGGTCGTCTTCAGGGTTTACTTCTGAGAAATCCTTAACTTTGTTCTTCGAAATTAAAATTTGGAATAGAATGAGTCACACGATCAAATCAGGTGTTGCAACAGGCGATGAAGTTCAAGCAATTTTTGCATTAGCCAAAGAGAAAGGATTCGCTCTACCTGCTGTAAACGTCACGTCTACGAGCACTGTGAATGCCGTGATGGAAGCTGCATCCATGATGAATGCACCCGTCATTATTCAATTTTCTAACGGCGGAGCGCAGTTCTACGCTGGAAAAGGATTAATTGATGACGGTTTCAAAGCAAGCATTATCGGTGGGATCTCAGGAGCACGTCACGTACATGCTTTGGCTGAACTCTACGGAGCTACAGTTATTTTGCATACAGATCATGCCGCACGAAATTTGTTGCCTTGGATCGATGGTTTGTTGGACGCGGGCGAAAAATTTTATGCTGAACATGGCAAGCCGCTTTATAGCTCGCACATGATCGACCTTTCTGAAGAAGATTTAAAAGAAAACATTGAAACGTGCAAGCGTTATTTGGAACGAATGTCCAAAATTGGAATGACCCTTGAAATTGAGTTAGGAATTACAGGTGGGGAAGAAGATGGAGTCGATAATTCGCATGTTGATTCATCTAAATTGTACACCCAGCCAGAAGAAGTGGCTTACGCCTACGAAGAGTTGATGAAAGTGAGTGATCGTTTTACAATTGCGGCTTCGTTTGGAAACGTACATGGTGTGTACAAACCAGGAAATGTGAAGCTCACACCAAAAATATTGTTGAATTCTCAAAACCATATCCAAGAGAAATTCAACACAGGTATCAACCCAGTTGATTTTGTGTTCCACGGGGGATCGGGATCATCGTTGGAAGAAATTCGCGAAGCGATTGGTTATGGTGTGATCAAAATGAACATTGATACAGATCTACAATTTGCGTTCACAGAAGGATGCCGCGATTATATTCTCAACAACGTGGATTATTTGAGAACACAAATTGGGAATCCAAAAGGAGAGGATGAGCCGAACAAAAAATATTACGATCCGCGTAAATGGATGAGAGACGGGGAATTAACGTTCATCAAACGATTGGAACGAGCGTTCAAAGATCTTAATAATGTCAATACACTTTAATACTCTACGGAGATCTACTAAATTGAATACACGATGACGAATTGGTTTAATCGAAGTAAAGAAGGAATTACAACTTCAACCCACGATAAAAAGGAAACACCTGAAGGGTTGTGGAAAAAATGCTCCAATTGCAAAACTATTTTTAGCGCGGAAGACTTGGCAAAAAATGCCTATGTGTGCGATCGCTGTAATCATCACGAACGCATTGGCTCACAAGAATATTTCGAGTTGATTTTTGATGATAAAAAATTCAAAGAGTTGGATGCTAAATTAACCTCAGGCGATCCGCTTAAATTTACAGACACAAAAAAATACACCGATCGAATTAAAGCTACACAAAAAGCAACGGGATTGATGGATGCCATCCGAACTGCAAAAGGGAAAGTGGATGGCCACGATTTTGTGATCTGTGCAATGGATTTTTCATTTATTGGTGGATCAATGGGTTCAGTGATGGGTGAGAAAATTGCTCGAGGAATTGACGAAGCGATCAAAGCGAAGTGCCCTTTTATGATCATTTCAAAATCTGGCGGTGCGCGTATGATGGAAGCTGGATTGTCGTTGATGCAAATGGCAAAGGTTGCTGGGAAATTGGGACAACTCTCTGAAGCAAAGTTGCCATATATTTCGTTCCTAACGGATCCAACAACTGGGGGTGTAACCGCTTCGTTTGCCATGTTGGGTGACATCAATATCGCCGAACCAGATGCGTTGATTGGATTTGCAGGTCCGCGCGTTGTAAAAGAAACAATCGGTCGCGATCTTCCTGATGGATTCCAAAAATCAGAATTCGTGTTGGAACACGGGTTCTTGGATTATATCGTCGATCGATCGAATTTAAAAGAAACATTGGCACTATCACTGAAGATGTTTAGATCTTAGGCTAAAGAAATTGATAAAAAAAAGGAGGTGTTCACCTCCTTTTTTATTTAAAAGCGATTACAGATCGCTAGATTCTACTTTGATAGGTATACAAATCGTAGTAACGCCCTTTCTTTTCGAGCAGTTCAGCGTGTTTCCCTTGTTCCACAATTCGACCCGCTTCGATCACCAGAATTTGATCCGCTTTTTGTATCGTGCTCAAACGGTGAGCGATCACAAACGTTGTTCTATTCGCCATCAATTCATGCAGGCTTTTTTGAATATAGGATTCACTCTCTGTATCGAGATTCGAAGTCGCTTCGTCCAAAATTATGATCTTCGGATTGGCGAGCAAGGCACGCGCAATGGAAATTCGTTGACGTTGACCACCGGACAATTTCACACCGCGTTCACCAATTACAGTTTCGAGGCCGTCTTCAAAACGATCGGTAAATTCATTCACATAAGCGCCATCAACTGCTGCGAGCAATTCTTCCTCGCTTGCATTGGGTCGTGGAAACAGTATATTCTCACGAATTGTTCCTTCGTACAAGAAATCATCTTGAAGCACAACACCCAAATGTTTTCGGAAAGAGTTCAAATTCACTTTTGATAAATCAACCCCATCTATGGTAACCACGCCCGATTCAGGATTTTGAAATGATGCAGCCAAACTAGCAATGGTCGATTTTCCAGATCCTGATGATCCCACCAATGCTGTTACACTGCCTTTTGGTGCCGTGAAGGAGATGTTGTGAAGTACTTCTTTCCCTTCTTCGTAGGCAAAACTGACATCATGAAACTCAATATCTCCATGAATATCCTCCAAAAATTCAGTGCGCACTTCGGGATCATCTTCCTCTTTCATGTTCATCAATTCTTGCGTTCGATCTAGGCCAGCCATGGCTTCCGTCAATTGTGAACCGATATTTCCCATTTGAACAATCGGTGCGACCATGAAGCCTAAATACAACGTGAAGGAGAGAAACTCTCCAGTTGTCATTGTACCGCCCATCATGAAGTAGCCACCGATACCCATAATTCCAACCGATGCAACTCCAATTAAGAAAGTGGATGAGGTGGTCATGACCGATGTTGCGGTTAAACTTTTCTTCACGTTCAAGAACAATTTATTCGCGCCATCTTCGAAGATTGCATTTTCCTGTTCTTCAGCATTGAATCCTTTGATCACTCGAATACCATTCAAGGTTTCTGTCAATCTACCTGTCACTTCTGCATTAATTTTCCCACGAACCCTAAAAATCGGTCGGATGTAACCAAATGCTTTGAACGCGATAAAGCCAAAGATGATCACTGGAATCAATACAAATGCTGTCATTATTGCATTCATGTTGATCAGAATTACCAATGTGATGACAGCCGTAATTGTTCCACCGACAAGTTGTACCAATCCGGTTCCAACAAGGTTCCGAACTCCCTCCACATCACTCATGACTCTGGAAACAAGCGCACCCGATTTATTGTTGTCGAAAAAACTGATAGGAAGGGTCAACAATTTCTTTTGCACCTTTGTTCGGAGTATTTTGATCAGTCGTTGTGCTTCAATACTCAGTAATTGTGTCAACGCAAAAGATGACGCAGCTTGAATCATGATCGCTCCCAGCACGATCGCGAGCAGCCAATACAGTGGTGTGTAGTCACTTTGTTGCGAGACGTCGTCAATTAGCACTTTCGTTTCGTATGGCAGAATCAATCCGCTCAAACTTCTGATGAGAATGAGAATCAATCCTAAACCAACAATGCCTTTTCTTGGCCAAATGAATTCCTTGAATGCCCATTTGAACGAAACTTCGCTCTTGCGGTCCTTCTTTTTCTTACTGTTTTCTTGAAAATCTTTACTCATGATTTTTTCTTTGACGAATATTGAGCCAAAGTGAAATTCCTGTCAGAACGGCAGAAAAGTGAAAAATGACCCAAATTTTTCAAGCTAATTTGAAATTCCGAGCAAATTGTGTCGTTTCTCAATAAAATCACTATCTTTGCCACGTCGAAAATCGACATACATAAAAATCATTAAATAAATATTGGAATGTATTTAGCACCAGAAAGAAAAAAAGAGATCTTCGCGAAGTATGCTGGGTCAGAAGGAAACACAGGATCGTCTGAAGGACAAATCGCTTTGTTTACTTACCGTATCACGCACCTTACAGAGCACTTGAAAAAGAACCGTAAAGATTACGGAACACAACGTGCACTTCAATTGTTGGTTGGTAAGCGTCGTAGCTTGCTTGATTACTTGAAAGCGAAAGATATTGAAAGATATCGTGCGATTGTAAAAGAACTTGGACTTCGTCGTTAAGATCATTTACGCGTACTGAATTTTATTTTGAGGGGGCATTCGAATTCGGTTCGGTTGCCCTTTTTTTCTAAAATTTCTAGTGCTAATTAGAACTTGTAAATAACTAAATATGAATATAGGAATAAAAAAGTCCATCATTACAGGAGGTAAAGAAATCTCCATCGAGACGGGAAAGCTTGCAAAGCAATCTGACGGAGCGGTAGTGTTACGAATGGGCGACACAATGATCCTTGCTACAGTAGTTGCAGCAACGGAAGTGCGTGAAGGAGTTGACTTCTTGCCACTAACAGTAGATTACAAAGAGAAATTCGCAGCCGATGGCCGAATTCCTGGTGGATTTTTCCGCAGAGAGGCACGTCCTTCGGAACGAGAAATTCTTGTGATGCGTATCGTAGACCGTGCGCTTCGCCCTTTGTTTCCAGATGATTACCACGCTGAAGTTCAATTGATGATGCAATTGATCGCATACGATGGTGTGAACAGTCCGGATGCATTGGTTGGTTTCGCAGCGTCATGTGCACTTGCCGTTTCTAACATTCCATTCAATGGTCCAATGTCAGAAGTTCGAGTAGGTCGCATTGATGGTCAATTTATCATCAACCCAACGTTGGAGGAAATGGCACAGTCGGATATCGATTGTATCATTGCTGGAACGAGCGAAAACATCGTGATGGTGGAAGGTGAAATGCAAGAAATTGCTGAGGCTGATTTAGTGGAAATCATTAAAGTGGCACATACATCAATTAAAGAACAATGTCAATTCCAATTGGATTTGGCTGCTGAAATACCTGCTTCTCAACCAAAAAGAGAGTACTCGCACGAAACACATGACGACGAATACCGTCAACGTGTGATGAACTTCGCATACGATAAATGCCTAGATGTGGCTCGACAAGGTTTGGCTTCGAAAGAAAAACGTGCCGAATTGTTCGGAGCTGTGAAAACGGCATTCGTTGAAACATTGACAGAAGAGGAAAAAGCACAATATGCTCCATTCACATCTGTTTACTTCAAAGAAGCAATGAAGAAAGCGGTACGTCACGTCATGTTGAACGAAGGAATTCGTTTGGATGGACGTAAGTTTGACGAAATTCGACCAATTTGGGCTGAAGTAGATTATTTGCCAATGGTACACGGTTCAGCGGTTTTCACACGTGGTGAAACACAATCGTTGACAACCTTGACACTTGGTGGTAAAATGGACGAGCAAATGATTGACGATGTTACCTTCAAAGGAACAACGAACTTCATGTTGCATTACAACTTCCCACCATTCTCAACAGGGGAGGCACGACCTATTCGTGGGACTTCACGTCGCGAGATTGGACACGGTAACTTGGCGCTTCGTGCCTTGAAACCAGTTCTTCCTGAAGACAATTCATACACGATTCGTTTGGTATCTGAAATTTTGGAATCAAATGGTTCATCTTCAATGGCGACCGTTTGTGCTGGAACATTGGCACTGATGGACGGTGGTGTTCAAATCAAAGCGCCAGTTTCTGGTATCGCAATGGGATTGGTTGCTGACGGTGGGAAATTCGCTGTCCTTTCTGATATCCTTGGAGACGAAGATCACTTGGGAGATATGGACTTTAAAGTAACGGGAACGGCTGCTGGAATCACAGCATGTCAAATGGACATCAAAGTTGACGGACTTCCTTACGAAGTATTGATCCAAGCATTGGAACAAGCTCGCGCGGGACGTTTGCATATTTTGGACATCATCGTTGCGACAATCGCGAAACCAAATCCAGATTTCAAACCGCAAACGCCACGTATCGAAGCATTCAATGTGCCAAATGATATGATTGGTGCGATCATCGGACCTGGAGGAAAAATCATCCAACAGTTGCAAAAAGATACGAAAACGAACATCACGATCGAAGAAAAAGAAAATGGTGAAGG
>JBFYPU010000329.1:0-3983 GCA_041303175.1 Crocinitomicaceae bacterium
ACGCTGCTTGATATTCGCGATTCCAACCCCCAAATCCACCTTTTGAGAAAGCACACCTGAATTGGCAATTTTCAACTCAAAACCACGCTCGCAACGCAGCACAGAAACCACAACCTCGCCCCCATCCTTTCGTTCTGAAATCCCGTGTTTAACCGCGTTTTCGGCCATCATTTGCACGGAAAATGGAGGGATTTGCTTCGATAACAGGGAATCGTCGATTTCCCAATACACCATCAAACGCTCCTCAAAACGGATCTTCTCCAAATCCAAATAATTGCGCACAATCGCCAATTCCTGCTCCACCGACACCGTGTTCTCCTTGCCCATAAGCAACGACTGACGCAACAAATTGGACAAAGTTGTGATGGACGTCTTCGCCTTTGCCGGCTCGATATCGACCAACGCACGAATACTGTTAAGCGAATTGAATAAAAAATGAGGATTCAATTGAGAACGTAAATTTTTCAACTCACTCTCACGATTCGAGGCCGTTAGTACAAGATTGGAAACCTCCTGTTTTCGGGAAACTTGAAAATAATGGAACGTAAAGTAAATCGCATTCCAAAACAAGATGATGATCCCCATGGAAATCGTACCCAAAATAATGTTTGAAACTGTTAACTCCTCGGACATATCGTGACCGTAGTTCAATTTCATAATAAAATCGATCACCAGTAGACATGCATTGATCACCAACGCACACAAGCTACTCGAAAGTAGTAACCACGGAATCACCTGTGGCAGCTTCTTTTCCAACCAACCTAGGCGTAAAAAGATGAACCGTTGAAGGTGCGTGATCCCGATCCCTAAAATGATCCAAGAAATAACGCTAACCCATGTTTCATTGGTCACGCCCTCCCCCTCCTTATCACTCCCAACGGCGATGAGGAGCAGCGCGCCATATGCAAACCAACCTGCAATTTGCGCTACCCAATAAATGTTTCTTGCCTTCATCTTCACCAAAACTACAATTTATTGTTTCATCAAATAGCATATAAAGGATAACTGGAAAAAATCATTGTTTCGCGGAAAAATACCGATTTGGAATGTTTTTTGACATCTTTACACCATGCGGATGTTGCTCCTCTGTTTTTTACTCCTCTCGCGTACTTTGTGCGCACAAAGCTACGTGTCCGAACATTTTGGTGGCTCGATTGGCGTGGTTTTAAACATGGGCACACACGTCAACGCCATCGGACTCAACCTTAAAACGTACTACACCGAATCGTTTTTCCAAGTAAACGCCGGAACAACGGTCTACTTCAATCAATCCAGCTATGGAGGTAGAATCAAATTCTGGGAAAACCGCACCTCACTTGGACTTGTACTTCTTGCAGGAAAAAAAAATACGCAGCCAAACATTACACTTGACGGACTCAATCACCAAACCCCATACGATCTAGGAATTGGCTACAATTTTCTTTGGTACTTCGATCAGGTTGGAACCTCTCAACGCTCAGGCGGATTTGGGTTTCACATCAAAACATTCAGTTTATTCCACGAAAATGACTTCTTTGGTGGACAAGGTGAAGACCGATATCGCAGTGGAATCGCATACGCCAATTACCGCTACAAAGACTGGCAATTTGGGGCAGGCATCTACATTTGGACAGGCGATTCACGAAAAGCAATTTGGCAGCGACTCAGCTTTGAAAAATGTCCAAACGGCTTTAGCGTCCTAGAAGATGAACCCTATGGAAAAACCAGTCACGGTGCTCTCTTCGCCCATGTAAGTTATAACTTCCCTTTGCGACAAACCGCCACACTACGAATCGGCATCGACTCTGAGCAAGTTCGCCACGGCCTACAAAATCGGCTACTTCATGACCTTATCTTCCTTCCTAAATCCATGGAACGTTCTACACCGCATTATCCACGCCTAGACGAACACGGCTGTCCCGTTTTTGATCGGAAAGACATCCGTAAGAACACCTTCTACTTTCAAATGAATGCAAATGACAATTGGTCGAATTAGAAGACCGTTGCAAAACTCCCTACTATCTTCGCTGCTGCCTTCGGCGGTCGTCGTCACTTCAAAACCGCCGAAGGCAGCAGCGAAGCTAATTTAAAATTAGCTTCGCTGAGACTTCGTGTTCTCATTTACAATCAGTAAACTACAGTTTAAAATTTTATTGCGCCTCGATTAGAAAGTTTTGCAACGGTCTCAATACGAAAAGCTCTCCCTGTTTGTAAGTGGTGAATAAAAAACCGATTTTTTAGACCTACGGTAGCAGGAATCTTGTAACTTTGCCTCCCGAAGTTACATCTTTATACATGTCAAATTCTACAAAATATGTTTTCGTAACTGGAGGGGTTACATCTTCTCTTGGTAAAGGAATCATATCTGCCTCACTGGCGAAATTATTGCAAGCCCGTGGTTATTCGGTAACCATTCAAAAATTGGATCCCTACATCAACATTGATCCGGGAACGCTTAATCCATATGAGCATGGAGAATGCTTTGTGACGGATGATGGTGCAGAAACGGACTTAGATTTGGGTCACTACGAGCGATTTTTGAACACCCCAACCTCGCAGGCAAACAACGTGACAACGGGTCGAATCTACCAATCGGTGATCGATAAAGAGCGTCGCGGCGAGTTTCTCGGTAAAACGGTTCAAGTCATTCCACACATCACTAACGAAATCAAAGAGCGCATACAAATTCTTGGAAACAAGGGTACATACGACATTGTGATTACTGAAATTGGCGGTACAGTTGGAGACATTGAGTCCTTGCCTTATGTGGAAGCGGTTCGCCAAATGATGTGGGAATTTGAAAATGATTGTATTGTAATTCACCTCACACTCGTACCTTATTTACGAGCTGCAGGCGAATTGAAAACGAAACCGACACAACATTCTGTAAAGCAATTACTGGAATTGGGAGTACAACCCGATATTCTTTGCTGTCGAACGGAACACGAATTGGATTTGAATTTGCGGAGAAAAATAGCACAGTTCTGTAACGTGAGTATGAATGCCGTGATCGAATCGCGCGATGCTGAAACGATTTACGACGTGCCGTTGTTGATGCAAGTAGAAGAATTGGACAAAGTAGTTTTGGAAAAATTGAATCTTCCTACGAAGTCAATTCCGAATCTTGAAAATTGGAAAAACTTTTTGGATCGCCTAAAAAATCCGAAATCGGTAGTCACGATTGGTCTTGTTGGGAAATACGTTGAATTGAAAGATTCGTACAAGTCAATCAGTGAATCCTTCATTCATGCTGGTGTTTCCAACGAAACAAAAGTGGAAATCAAATGGATTCACTCGGAGAAGTTGACCCGATCGAATGTTGAGAAAGAAATGGAAGGTCTCGATGGAATTCTCGTAGCACCAGGCTTTGGATCTCGTGGAATTTCAGGGAAAATTGAAACAGTGCGCTATGCCCGTGAAAACAACATTCCATTTTTTGGAATATGTTTGGGTATGCAATGCGCCGTGATTGAATTTGCCCGAAACGTCTTGGGAATGCCCGAGGCGCACACCACAGAAATTGTAGACGACTGTAAATCGCCCGTCATCAGTATGATGGAAGAGCAAAAAAACATTTCCAACATGGGGGGCACGATGCGTTTGGGAGCCTACCATTGTCAGCTCACTCCGGGTTCAAAGGTTTCAGAAGCCTACAACACCGATCGTATTTCAGAACGCCACCGACACCGTTATGAATTCAACAATGCGTATTTGGAGCAATTTGAAGACAACGGCATGAAGGCTACGGGACGCAATCCTGAAACTGGCTTGGTTGAAGTGATTGAAATCGAGAATCACCCTTGGTTCGTTGGCGCGCAATTTCACCCAGAATACAAAAGTACAGTTGACAATCCGCACCCACTTTTCGTTGCGTTTGTTGCAGCGGCATTGAAAAACAAAAAATAGAATACGAATTTTAGCATAAACGAAATGGATAGAAATACCGTCATTGGACTGGTTTTAATTGGAGTGGTACTTACGACATTTGCTGTTCTCAATCAACC
>JBFYPU010000330.1:0-7339 GCA_041303175.1 Crocinitomicaceae bacterium
ACAAGCTGCCTAATTTTTAAACGATCTCCAAGGACTTTACCCCAAAGATTCAACGGTGTTTTTCTATCCAGCTTCCTACCGCGTTCCCTACGAATTGGAAAAAACCGACAACGCAAATGTCGTTTCGCGCGCCGAGGTACTGGAAAAAATTTCGAACGCCAAAAACACGTGGGTGGTCACCTATCCAAAGGCATTATTTGAGCGAATTCCATCGCAGCGCAACCTGACGAAAAGCACCCTCAAACTCGAAGTCGGCAAAAACTACTCGATTGATTTGATCAACGAAACGCTGCTTGAACTGGATTTTGAACGCGTAGAATTTGTCTACGAACCGGGGCAATTTTCCATTCGTGGCGGAATAGTCGACGTCTTTTCCTATTCCAACGATCAACCCTTCCGCATCGAGTTTTTTGGCGACGACGTGGAAAGTATCCGCGCGTTTGATGCCAGCACACAATTGTCGATCAAAGAACATAAGTTTTTTCACATCGTGCCCAATGTTCAAGGCGGCTTGATGCGCGAAGAAAATGTGAGTTTCATCGATTTTATTGGAAGTTCAACAACTGTTTGGCTTGCCTCGTACGATCAAGCATTGCACACCCTCGAGGCGGAATACAAAAAAGCCGTGAGCATTTACGACGGACTCAATCCAGATGTAAAGCATACCTTGCCATCCGATTTGTTTTTGCATCCAACGGATTTCAAGCAACGGATTGACGAAATGACGGTGGTGGAATTTGGCGCCGATCAGCACTTTAAGGCCGACCGAAAAATAGACTTTGACTTCAAACCGCAGCCGAGTTTCAATAAAAATTTCGATCTCCTCACACAAGATTTAATGGAGCGGACAAAATTGGGGTTCACCAACCTCATCTTCTCCAATCAACCCAAACAGATTGATCGATTGGAACAAATTTTCAGAGACATTGAAAAGGAAATTGAGTTCACACCGATGCACTTTTCCCTGCACGAAGGCTTCATTGATCCCGTTTCGAAACTGACCTGCTATACCGATCATCAGCTGTTTGAACGCTATCACCGTTTCCGCTTGAAAGAAGGATTCCGACAGGCAAAGCAAGCCTTGACACTCAAGGAATTGTATAACTTGCAAAGCGGCGATTACGTCACGCACATCGATCACGGTGTCGGAAAATTTTCTGGTTTGGAAACCATTGAAGTGAACGGAAAACCACAAGAAGCCATTCGATTATTGTACAAAGACAACGATGTGTTGTACGTCGGCATTCACTCCTTGCACCGCATTTCGAAGTTCACGGGGAAAGACGGAGGTTCACCAAAAATGAACAAATTGGGTACGGCCGCATGGTCAAATCTCAAGCAAAAAACGAAGAAAAAGATCAAGGAATTGGCCTTCGATCTCATCAAAATCTATGCGAAGCGCAAAAGTCAGCCCGGGTTTTCATTTACCCCCGATTCCTATTTGCAAAATGAGTTAGAAGCGTCGTTCATGTACGAAGACACGCCCGATCAGCTGAAAGCCACCATTGCGGTGAAAGAAGACATGGAATCCTCCACGCCGATGGATCGCTTGATTTGCGGAGATGTGGGTTTTGGTAAAACGGAAATTGCCGTGCGCGCTGCCTTCAAAGCCGTTGCGGACAGCAAACAAGTAGCCATTTTGGTTCCCACCACCATTTTGTCGATGCAGCACTACCGCAGTTTTAAGGATCGGTTGAACGGAATGCCCTGCAACGTGGACTACATCAATCGTTTTAAATCGGCTAAGGCGACCACAGAAACGCTGAAAAAATTAGCAGCTGGGGAAATCGATATTTTGATCGGTACACATGCCATTGCAAGCAGTCGTGTGAAATTCAAAGATTTGGGACTGATGATCATCGACGAAGAGCAGAAATTTGGCGTCTCGGTGAAAGATAAACTCAAAACGCTTCGTGCAACGGTGGACACGCTCACGCTCACGGCTACACCCATTCCGCGAACGCTTCAATTTTCCCTGATGGGAGCACGGGATTTGAGCATCATCAATACACCACCACCGAATAGACAGCCTGTTTTGACGGAGGTGATTCAGTTCAACGAAGAAACGATTCGCGATGCCATTGCGTACGAAGTGAGTCGCGGTGGACAGGTGTTTTTTGTACACAATCGCCTGCAAAACATCAAAGAAATTTCAGGCATGATTCAACGTTTGTGTCCGGGAATTCGCGTGGCAATCGGTCACGGACAGATGGAAGGCAAAGACCTGGAGCGCATCATGTTGGGCTTCATTGAAGGTGAATACGACGTACTGCTGGCGACCACCATTATTGAATCGGGAATTGACATTTCAAACGCGAACACGATCATCATCAACAACGCGCAGAATTTTGGAATCAGCGATTTGCACCAGCTGCGCGGTCGTGTGGGACGCTCGAATAAAAAGGCATTTTGTTACCTCATCGCGCCATCTTCTGTGGTGTTGACATCTGAAGCACGCAAACGCTTGGAGGCTTTGGTTCAGTTCTCCGACTTGGGTTCAGGCTTCAACATTGCCATGAAAGATTTGGACATCCGCGGAGCGGGAAACCTCTTGGGCGGTGAGCAAAGTGGATTTATCTCCGACATTGGATTTGAGATGTACCAGAAAATATTGAACGAAGCCATTGACGAGTTGCGCGAATCGGAATTCAAGGAACTGTTTGCGGATCGAACCACGGATAGCTTGACGCATTTTGTGCGCGATTGTGTGCTTGAAACGGATTTAGAAATTCGCATTCCAGATACCTACGTGAACAATGTAGCTGAGCGATTGAGTCTCTACCAAGAAATGGACAACCTGAAAAACGAAGCCGAATTGGAGGCGTTTTTGTTGGAACTCACGGATCGTTTTGGTCCACTTCCCGATCAGGTGCATTCCTTGGCGTATTCCTTCAAATTGCGTTGGCTAGCTCAAGAATTGGGCCTCGAGCGTTTGATCTTGAAATCCGAGAAAATGATCGGCTACTTTGTGGCAAATCCGAAATCTCCGTTTTATGATTCGCCCGTGTTTACAAAAATTTTGGACTACGTATCGAAGCATCCAAACGGGGTTAAGTTAAGCGAAAAAAATGACCGTTTGCGGATTATTTACAGCGATGTCAACGACTTGAGCGATGCTCGAAATCGATTGCAGGGAGTGTTGGAACGGTAGAGAGTTGGATTTCTGGATTTTTAGATTTCTGGATTTTTAGATGGATTGAGCAGCTAATATAAATTCATTCTAAACACTTTTTTGATTACCTTGTTCTAATGCCATTCAACCGTCTCAATCATTCCATATTGGGGGAAATTCGTCCTCGCTTCGCACTCAAAACCATGTCCTCGCCTGAAGACGCCATGGCGCATATTGCCCGTTCTGTATCGCAGGACAAAACCGTTTCTGCGACGCGCTCAGATCAATTGATTTTTCTGAAAACCCCCAGCTGGGAACAACATTATTGGTCACCTGAAATGACGGTTCGTGTGGAGGTTGAGGAATTCACGGACTACACCACCGTTTCCTGTTTGATTGGTCCACGGCAAGTTGTGTGGGCGTTCTGGGCGTTCATTTATTCCTCTATTTTGTTGAGCACCGTTTTTGGTGGCATCTTCGGATGTGTGCAATACAGTCAGCAAGGTTCAAGTCCATGGTTGTGGGTGATCCCCATTGGTGCAGTGCTACTTTCAAGCGCGTTTGTCGCATCAAAAATCGGTCAGCGCAAAGGCCGCGATCAGATGCTACATTTGGTCAGTTTTCTGTATCATTCATTAGCGGAACTTGGACCTGTGGAACGGTTGGAGCGGAGGTAAAACACAATCATTTTCCATACACCAAACTAAATCGCTATCTTCATCGTTCCTTATGAAAACTAATTTCTTATGCGATTCATCTCTCTGCTGCTCATTGCTCTCTTCCTTGCGTCGTGCGGAAATCAAAAATTACGGTTCGTGCGTACAGATCGTGTGAAACAGCAAATTGTGGACATGGAAGAACTGTCAACGCTGAAGAAAACACAGTCGGAATCAGTTGCTATGGAAACGCCTGAAAATTCGAAGCCTTCGGAGGTGATAGAATCCACAAAGGCACAGGTCAGTGATCAATCGGACGAGGAAAATGAGGTCGTTTCGCCAACGAATAAACTGGAAGGAGCTGATTTTCCAACCGTAGAGGAAGATAGTGTCAAACTAACGCCTGAAGAGGTCGCATCCATTGAAGAAGTAGCCTTACGTGCAGAAAAACATGGGCGTTGGTCGTTCGTTTTTTCTTTGTTAACCATCCTCTTCGCGGTACTCGGAATTGTCATGTTGGTCATCTTGTTTAATGTGTCTTTCTACGGTTCCTACGCGACCGTCATTATCATGTCCGTACTTTCCATCTTAATGGGCGTGTCACTTCTTGGTAGCTTCACCGCTAGCATCGTTTTTGGTGTCAAATCGTTACGAGCTAGGTACACCACACCACTTGGGAAAAGACGCGCCATAGCAGGATTGATCATCTCAGGAACGTTGGTGTTCACTTGGTTGGTTCTCTTCTTGCTCGGAATCTAGATTGCTTAAAACTAAACCGTATTTGTATCGATCATCTTGTATTCATGTTTCGTTCCTTCTCAACTTCTGTTAACTTTGGCACATGTCCCAAAAAGCAATTGTTTCCGTAACGAATGACTTGTACACCGATCAGCGTGTCCACAAAGTCTGCACGTTTCTGGTTGCGCAAGGCTATGATGTGCTGCTCGTGGGGCGAAAACGACGTTCAAGCATTCCACTTCCTGCACGGAATTATCGTACACACCGGATGAAATTATTAGCTGAAACAGGGGCGAAATTTTACGCATTCTACAACCTTCGCCTTTTCCTTTTTCTCCTCTTTCGAAAAGCAGATGTCCTCGTGGCAAATGATTTGGATACGCTACTTGCTAATTTTTTGGCGTCCAAATTCAAACGAAAAACACGCTTGGTCTACGATTCGCATGAATATTTTACAGAGGTTCCGGAGCTTGTTTCACGCCCAAGAGTACAAAAGATCTGGTTGAAAATCGAGCGTTGGATTTTCCCGAAATTGAAAGATGTATACACGGTCAATCAGTCCATCGCGGACATCTATTCAGAGAAATACAACAAGCAAATTCGCGTGGTTCGAAACATTTCACCCTTGTGGGAAGGGAAAGAAATCCAGTCGAAAGCTGCATTGGGAATTCCTGAACAGGTACCGTTAATCATTCTACAAGGCGCGGGAATCAATGTGGAACGCGGTGCCGAAGAAGCCGTTGAAGCCATGAAATCGGTGAACGCAGTTTTGATGATTGTGGGTGATGGTGATGTTGTTCCTGCCTTGAAAAAATACGTTGAAACACAAGGCGTTGAATTGACGAAAAAGGTGCTTTTCTATGGCAAAAAGCCCTACGATGTAATGATGAATTATACCGCGCATGCAGCGATCGGCCTTACACTCGACAAGCCAAACAGTTTGAATTATGCCCTCTCTTTGCCGAATAAAGTGTTCGATTACATGCATACGCGTACAGCTGTCGTGGCGACCAATATCAAGGAAGTAGCGAAGGTAATTCGAACCTATGAAATCGGTGTTGTTCTCGAAGAATTCAGTGTCGAAAACTTGGCACAAACACTCAACGATCTGTTGACGGATCCGGTACGATTGGAAAACTATCGTGCCAATTGTGAACGCGCAGCAAAGAAAGAAAACTGGGAAATGGAAACGGCCGTTTTGGCAAAAATATATCCGAAAGTTGAGCAGTAAAAAACTCCATATCGTCTCATTTGATGTTCCGTTTCCAGCGAATTATGGTGGCGCAATTGACGTGTTTTATCGGCTCAAAGCACTACACGAATTAGGGGTAAAAATCACCTTGCATTGCTTCGAATATGGACGTGGGCAACAGGAGAAATTGAAGGAATTCGCTGTTGAAGTCATTTACTATCCGCGCCAAAAAAATCCACTCGATTGGCTCTCAAAAAAACCGTTCATTGTACAAACCCGCCGATCAAAAGCGCTGCTTCAAAACCTAATGATAGACGACGCGCCCATTTTGTTTGAGGGACTTCACACCATCTATTTTTTGACGGACCCACGATTAGCAAATCGACTAAAAATGGTGCGGACGCACAACATCGAACACGACTATTATTTCAAGCTGGCGGAACAAGCTTCGGGATGGAAAAAATGGTACTACCAAAGCGAAGCGAAAAAATTGAAACGCTACGAAAATGTACTACAGTCGGCGAATGTGATTTTTGCCATTACTTCCAGTGATTTCGAGTATTTTTCGCAGTATTCAACTGATGTTTGCCAATTAAACCCGTGTTTTGATCAAAAAGCGTTCAAGAAAAAAGAGACCAAACCCTACGTTCTGTTCCAAGGAAACCTGTCCGTTTATGAAAATAGCGCAGCTGTAAACTGGTTGTGTGAACATGTTTTTGACACGCTCAAGGTACCATTTGTTGTTGCGGGAAAAGACCCAAATTCGAGCATACTTGAACTCAGTAAAAACGGCTTTTTTGAGCTTCACGCAAACCCATCTGAGGAAGAAATGAACATCCTTATTTCGGATGCCCGTGTGCATGTGTTGGTGACACATCAAGCGACAGGAATCAAGTTAAAATTGATCAACTCACTACAAACGTCCGGACATGTTTTGGCAAATCCTACGATGGTGGAGGGAACCAATTTGACGGATTATTGCACAATTTTGGAACATCCTTACGAATGGAAACATTCCATTACGGAGTCACTGAAACTTGAACTTTCAGAAAGCGAATTTGATCAACGCAAAGTGCTGTTTGAATCGGAACTAAATGTCTTGGAAAATTGTCGGAAGCTTGTAGCGTATTTAGGCTAGACTATTCGCCGCCGCTGTCTCCTGCACCTCCCCAAATCTCGCTATCCACCCACATATTGATCATAAAATCACGTGCGGCAGGTTTAAATTCTGCACTAACAGGATTTGCATTGATCGCAACAAAGAACACCAATTCTTCGGAAACAGTTGTTGTATAGAGACTGGTAATTCGTCCAGCACCTGAAATGGAATACACATCAAAATCGTGGTCTTCATTTGAAAAAGTAGATTCCTCTTTGAGCGTTGGAGGCGCACTCAATTCGAACACACGTTGAATCGCTTTCGCCATTTCCATTTTACTTGGATAGTTGCCTGCGTCGCCACCTGAAAAAACAGCAATATTCCCCATGGCTTCTTTGTAGATAAACTCTCCCAAAAGGTGACTGTTTTCATCCATTGTTTCGTCCCAATATTCACCAAAATCTGGGAGAATATCGTAGTACGTGATGTCCGTTTCGTACAAATCGTTAACGAAGTTTGTTACATATTCCTCCTCGTACTCC
>JBFYPU010000331.1:0-3338 GCA_041303175.1 Crocinitomicaceae bacterium
TCGAAATAGGACGAGATGGTGTCGTTATAGGTAATCGTGGTCGTTTCGTTGGACTCAAAGGTATAATTTTCACGCGCAGAACTGTAGTCCAGTCCTGTTTGAAACGAAACGCTTGGGGTAAAGTGATAATTTAGGCCCAAACGTGCATCGAAACTCCTTTGATTGGAAGCGGCATTCTTGAGAAGCTCCGCCAAAAGTGGATCTGTCGAGTTTTTGTTGGCTTGAATGGTAAATTGTGAATATCCGATAGATCCCTCAACTGAAAGGTGTTTCAGAAATGGTGTTCTTTTCGGGAGCACATCTTCTTCAAAAATTTGTGTAATGGCGTGATAACTGCGTTGATTGAAACGTTCAATGTCGAAAAATGGCATGGAATTAACGGTTTCATTACTTGAGGACGCGTCTGTGCCCGATTGAGAAATGATCGATTTCATGCTCTCGGAGCCTGTTTGATTTACTGTAGACGGTTTGATTGGTCCCATTTCGCCACTTCCATTCCCAGATGAAAGTAGATTATTTTGATCTGAAAGGGTTTTGCTTCTCCTTGGAATCTCACTTGAACTCGTTTTCGATCCATTTCCTGATCCTCCTTTGTTTACGCGTGATAAGTTAGTTGTTTTAGATCCATGACCGATTGCTCCTCTTTCGTTTGAATCGGTTATCACTTCGTTCGACGAATTGTTCGAATCCGATTTTTTTGAATTGACCTCGGTTGTCGATGGTCTGTGAGCTGACTTCTCAGTTGTTATTATTGAATCATTTTCAGCAGTGCTGCTTTGGGCGAGTGCTGACGATTCAGAAGATTTCCCGTTGAAATACCATAAACCTCCAATGAACAATCCCAAGATCGGAAATCCAAGGACAAACCATCCAATGAATTTGCGTCTTTGTCGCGATGCGCTCAATACTGCTTCCGTTTTTGTCCACACATCTGCGGGTGGAGCCATTTCGAATCCATCTAAACGTTCACGTAGTAGTTGATCTATATTGTTTGGTTCATGCGACATAATGCGTGTGTGTTGGTTGTAGCAATTGAATCAGCGCTTGGCGTGCACGGGTCAGCTGCGAGCGCGATGATCCTTCGGTGATTCCCAATTCTTCGGCAATTTCTTTGTGACTGTATCCTTCGATGGCATAAAGGTTGAAAACGATCCGATACCCCGTTGGGAGACTTCCGATCATTTTTAGGATGTCTTCCGCGTTCAACTCGCTAAGCACAGAAT
Organism: Crocinitomicaceae bacterium; assembly: GCA_041303175.1. Taxonomy (GTDB): domain Bacteria; phylum Bacteroidota; class Bacteroidia; order Flavobacteriales_D; family Crocinitomicaceae; genus UBA4466. The sequence goes on from JBFYPU010000331.1 coordinate 1,224, forward strand.
CTTCGGTTACTAGTTCAGGCGCGTGTTCAATATCGTGATTGTCAATTTCACGTAACGAATTATGGTAATGACGAATCGCGGTATTTACGGCAATTTTCCGTATCCAACCCTCAAAAGATCCTGTATCCTGAAACGTGTTCAATTTGTCGAAGACTTTAATAAATGTTTCTTGAAGAATGTCCTTTGCATCCTCCTCGTTTTTGGCATAGCGATAACACACGGGATATACCTTGCACGCAAATTTGTCGTACAATAATTTCTGATACCTTGCTTTACCTTTGCGGCATTGCTCGATCAGACGGCTATCTTCAATCGTTATCATTTCTAGGTTCTACCTATATAGATGCAAGAAGTTCACAAAACGCTGCACGGGGGGTAAAAAAAAACACCGCTCAATGGCGGTGCTTCACAATGATCGTGTCGAACATCCTTAGTTTACTGGAAAAACAAAAGTCGACATGTCAATTTCATAAATGTCAATACTCGATTTTTCTCCGACGATTTCGTATCCTGAGATGTATGCTTTTTTATCCGCGGCAGAATACACAAAATGTGAATCGTTGTTTACAGAGTTGATGCCAATCCCAAGATTAACAGGGGTTCCCCATTCACCGCCTTTGTTTTCAACCACATAAATATCCAATCCACCCATGCCTACATGTCCGTCTGAGCTAAAAAACAAGTAGCGACCGTCTGGCGTAATGAAAGGTGTTGTTTCTCTTCCAGCGGAGTTGATGGTCATGGGCAGTGGCTTAGCGTCGCCCCATGCTTTACCATCGCGGTAAACGACGTAAATATCAGTCGAACTTTTCTCCCCTTTTCGATCTGTAACAAAATACATCGTGTTTCCATCAGCTGTTAATGTAGCAGAACCTTCGAAATAAGAAGTGTTAATCGTTTTGTTCTTGATGATTTTTGGTGAATTCCACGAATCTTTATTACTCATTTTTAATTCAGCAAGATCAGATCCTTTGGTCACTTTTTTATCACCCGTGAAGGTCGTATTCAATGTCATCATTCCCGACAAACCATCGGGTGAAACATAGTTAAGTGCATCGAAACCATTCGAATTGAGTTTTCCGATTTCATTGATCGGATCTAACCATTCCTTGAGTTCAGTGTCGTACGTGCAACGATAGGTATCTTCAAAATAACGTTGATCGTCTGGATTCAGTCCGCCGCCAATTGTGTTACTTCTTCTTGAGGTAAAGTAAAGTGAGTTTGGCTCATTTGTCAAGACCACATTGTAGTCATCGTAACCAGAATTGATGGTGCCTTGAAGTCTCTCTTTCACAAATTGGGTTGAACCTTTCGCAATTTCAGTCAGTGCAAATTCACATTCAGTAATGTGTAAATCCACGAGTAATTCGTCAGCACGTCTTTTAGTAAGGCTGGTTTTGGCTTTTTGGTAATTGATGATCGCCGTGTCGAGATTGCCAAGTCTGTGGTAGCAAGTCGCCAAAAGAAAGTAGACTTCTTCATCGGTTTTTTCTTCACCTTGTTGGGTTGCTTCAAGCGCATAATTGAGCGCATATCCGTAGTTGTCCATTTTGTAGTGACATTGCCCGATCCAGTAGGATGCTCTCCAGCTATTTGGGTCCTTCACGGAAGCCAATCGGAACTTGATAAGCGCATCCTTCATTCTTCCTTCAGCAAACATTGTACGTCCTTCTTCAATTAAATAGGCCGCAGCTGCTTTGTCAACAATATTTGTGGTTGAGTCTGGCGGTAGGGTTGATGTGGAAAATGCCTTTGGTGAAAAGCAAAAAAGCACGCTAAAAAGTGTAATTACGCGGATCCAATTTTTCATAGAGTTCAAGTTTTTATTCGGTGTAATGGGTAAAAGTTATACAAAAGAAAATAAAATAATTGGAATCACTCACTTATCTTTTCAAACTATTCCTCGTCTTCGTGATAAGAATGTTCGTTTGTTCGCAAATCGACGAGGTCATCCATTGCAATAGTCGCTGCAATGATAGCCAAAATCGGCGCAGCAGAAGCACAGATCCAGAGAAAAAGGTTCAAGGTGAAGTGTCCAAGAGCTGCAACAAAATCGACGCTGAAGGCCGAGAAATTGAAGAGCACAGAAATATCAACAGGAACGAGAATCAACAC
>JBFYPU010000332.1:0-3016 GCA_041303175.1 Crocinitomicaceae bacterium
GTTCCGAGTTGTTTCGTCCACAGTGTGTCCCCGTTTTTATCCGTTCGAACGAGGTACATATCTTTATTTTCGTTAATCGTCGATGAGGTTTCGCCCACCATGATCACTCCTGAATCTGCGGTTAAGGCTGCATCGTGAACGCGTTCCCATCCAAAATCGCCGTAGCTTTTTTCCCAGAGCAAGTTTCCACTTAAGTCTGTTTTGATGAGGTAGAAATCGTAGCCGCCATTTCCATACGAATTGGTATGTCCAGCAATGAAATATCCTTCATTCGGCTGGTAAAGCACCCTCCGTCCAATGTCTGTTTCAGCTCCTCCATAATGATTGGACCATTGATAGTTTCCAAGGCTGTCAATTTTCAGTAAAAATGCCTGTGCACCATCACCGAAGAAACTGCTCGAAGATCCGGTGATCATGTAGCTGCTATCCTCCAACTCCACAATGCCCTCACCGTAATCGTCGCCATTGTCAGAATACAATTTAAAGAAATTGATTTGACCAAAGCTCACGTTCGCACACAGCAGAACAAACAGAATTCTAAGTGTTGTCATGTGTGTGTGACTTGGGAAAATTGACGTATTGATGGAGTTTCCATGTCAACAAGTTACGCATTTTTGAGAAAAGATCGATTGATCGTCTAAGGATTTTTTTCGCGCCAGGGCGAAGTGCGGCAGCTCTCCTGACCTTTTTCGTCAGGGGACTAAAGCACGTAGACCGTTCGCCTGTCCGACTTCGGCAGGAGGAGGCGCCCAAACCAAAAAAAAAGACTCAAACTAGACTTTTCCCTTTTCGGACATTAAAATTGCGATGTTGCGCGTATTTGGAAATTGTGCCATGATGATGATCATCGCTACTGTGATTGGGACGCTGAGGAGCATTCCTGTGACGCCCCAAATGCTTCCCCAGAGCGCAAGGGCGAAGATTCCAAAAAGTGGACTGATATTGAGAGTATTACCCATGATTCGAGGTTCTAAGTAGTTTCCGATCAACACTTCGAAGGTTCCAATCACCAGAAGTATGATAAAAAACGGTGCGAAATCGGCGAATTGAACCAGCGAAAAGAGCGCGGGTAACAATGTTCCGAAAATGGGACCGATGGATGGGATAAAACCAAAGAAAAAGATGAGCGCGGACCAGAAAAATGGACTGTCAATTCCAACTATGATCAAGACAATAAACGCGATTGCTGCGTTGAGAAGGTTCATCAAGGATTTGAGAATGAGGTAACGCGACATCATTTTGTCAATCTTTAGTAGGACACCATGAAACCGTGCAGCTTTTTTGCCAGTGCCAACAACAAGGTTGATTTTGTGCCGAAACAGGCCTTCTTCAATAAACATGAACACGGTGTAGAAGGCAATCATGATCATATTTCCAAAAATACCAGAGATAGAATTGAAGAGTGATTTGAAGTAGGACGAGAAGTTTATGTTGTACAGAAAGGCGCTCATTTTTTCCTGAAGATTGATGCCAAACGTAAGATCAACCTTGGCTGAAATGATTTCAATATTGGAAGCATATCGTTCGTAGGACATCGCCAATTTCTCTATGTTGGTCATCAGAAGTTGTCCCACAAGTAGAAGCAAACTGAAAGCTATAATGGATGCAACCAAGGTTTTAACCCATTTTGGAATGTAAGTTCGCATAAACTCAATTCGGTCGAGCATGTTGCGGGTTTTCTTAACCACAAACCAGATCAAGAGCGCGACGATGAAGGGAATGAGAATGGATTGACCGACAATGAGCGCTACAATTGTGAGCGTCACAATGACCATCCAAGAGGCTGTGAGGTTAATTTTCATACCTTAAAAATACAGAACTTTATTCAGAGACAGGATGGTTTCAGATTTATTTTGAACCAATAAAACGGTAAGTGATAACCAATTTCCCTTTCGTGTTTTTGGGTGTTGTGATGTCGACAAAGCAGCTGTCTTGCGACCAGTTCAGAACGTTAACATGATCGATTTGACCCTTTTTGAGCATGGCAGATTGGATGTTTTGTTCGCCCGAATCGTAGGTCAGGATGGTGACGTTGTTGGTGGAAGTTCCTGTAATCTCGATTTCCAAGCCACCAATGTTTTTTTGCGTTTTATCTGCCACCAAAACAAGGCTTTGATCGGAAGAAAGGTCGACGGTTTTGGTAAATTCTCGGTTGTTTTGATAAAATGGTACGAGATACTTTGTGTACGCAAAATACCCTAAAGTTAGAAGCAATGCTGTGATAATCAGAGTGATTGGCGTAAGTTTAGACTTCATAGTTCGCGGCGTAAAATTATTTTTTTTTCGATTTTGGTGGATTAATCAAAACAAAATTAAGACATTTGTGCCATCATATCCAGAACGATGGAAATTATGATTTATACAGAAGAGGTTAGAGACAGGCTCTGAGACCCTCTGGCAACCAACTTTAATTAACGACGATGCAGTCGTTATTGGAAAACCGGTGCCAATTCCTGATTCCACTCAATAGTGAGTTGGAAGAATATAAATGCAATGGTTATGAAAAACGCACACCGTTTTGCCGTCCTAGAAGGACACGTTATTATCGCCAATTTCTTCTCTTCGGAGAATGAACTTTCTGTACATCGAATGTCAAGTTGTTGTCGCTCCATGCGAATGTGCTGTTGATCTCGTTTTCTGATCGATCAACTGTACACACTGCCTAGTTTTCTCTAGCAATTCATCAACAATCTTATTTTCAATTTTCATGTATTCAATTCAACTCACGCGTCCATTCCACTTGGAATGTGGCGAACAACTAGACAACCTTACCATCGGTTTTCATACCTACGGTTCACTCAATGAAGCGAAAGACAATGTCGTTTGGGTGTGTCACGCGCTCACGGCAAACAGCGATGTTTTTTCCTGGTGGGACGGACTCTTTGGCAACAATCAATTGTTCAATCCTTCGGAGCATTTTATCGTATGTGTCAATGCGTTGGGTTCGTGCTATGGAACGACAGGACCGCGATCACCGATTGAAAACAAACGTCCACGGCTCGAGCAATTTCCATTG
>JBFYPU010000333.1:0-5974 GCA_041303175.1 Crocinitomicaceae bacterium
GATCGAAACCAAGAATTGGCGGACGCATTTATCAATTATTTGCCAGCCTTGAACAAAACGCACACCTACAATCTAGTGGCGTCATTGTATCCGTATGCGACACAACCTGTTGGAGAGACGGCATTTCAAGCGGAGGTTCTTTATACGATTAAAAAAGGATCGAAATTGGGTGGAAAATATGGTACGTCGATCAACGCAAATTACTCATCGGCATACAGACCAAAGCGAAGAACAGAAGGCATCAATCCATTAGATTCCACGGGTGTTACCTACACGAGTGGCTTGTTTGACATCAGTGATAGTTTATACTGGCAAGACATCAACGTGAACATTGAGCGCAAATTGAATGCGAAATGGAAATTGAAATTGAGTTACTTTAATATTGCCTTGAACAACGATGTGGCGAAAGTGACGGGGGACGCAAGTGGCATTATCCACACGAACATTGGTGTGGTGGAAGCACAATACAAAATCAACCCAAAGCACTCGATTCGTGCAGAGTTTCAAGCCTTGTTTATTGCGAAGGATAAATACGGTGACATCAACGACAAGGGAAATTGGGCAACCATCCTTTTGGAATACAACGTTTCACCGCACTGGTTTTTCAGCGTAATGGATCAATACAATTATGGCAATCCAGAAGCTGATTTGCGCTTGCATTATTTTTATGGAACCTTCGGCTATATCCGCGAATCAACGCGCATTAGCGTAGGTTATGGTCGCCAACGTGCAGGTTTGTTCTGTGTGGGCGGTGTCTGCCGATTTGTTCCTGCTTCGAATGGTTTAACACTGAATTTTACTCAAAGCTTCTAATTTTTTGAACGATGAAAAATAGTCTTATTATACTCGCACTTATTGGATTCGCATTGGTATCATGCGACAAAGTTGACAATCCGTATCCAGTTAGTTCCCAAGGTGATTGGGATGCACTTTACCCGGATGGGGACAGCGCGGATTACGCCGCGACGGAATGGCCTACTTTTTCACCGAATGCAAACACAGATCGAAATATACTATTGGAAGATTTCACTGGACATAAATGCATTTTTTGTCCAGCAGCGGCAGCACTTGCGCATCAATTGGAAATCGACAACCCAGGTCGCGTGATCGTTTCGTCTATTCATACTGGTGCTTCGGGTCAAATGGAAGGATTTCAGGCATTGGCACCGCCTTATTTCACAACTGATTTCACGAGTTCAGAGGCTTTCGCTATCGGAAAGAAGTTTGGATTTGATTGGCCGAGCTCACCATTCATAGGAAATCCTTATGGAACGATCAGTCGAAAGGATCATGGAAATGGATTTCCAGTGCTTGGACCAAATGGCTGGACAAATGCTGTATCGACTACATTGGCAGCCAACGATTTGAAAGTAAATATTCAAGCGGCACACAATTACTATGCGTCAACACGTGGTTTATTCCTTCACACTGAAGTTGAGGTTCTGGATGGAACGCTGAACAATGAGTTGAGGTTGGTTGTTCATCTTTTACAAGACTCACTTGTTGCAGCTCAAGAGTTTCCATCAGGGACTTTTCCAGAACCAAGCCCACTGGACAAATATGATTTGGATTATGTGCACCGCGACCTCTTCCGGGCAAGTATAGATGGATTTACTTTTGGACAGACACTTGATGCGGCTCATTTAGATGCCAATGGGAAGTATTATTTTAATTACGCATATAAACTTCCTGATGCCTATAACGCAGACAATGTGCACTTAATTATCTACGTCCGAGATGCAGTAACGGAAGAAATTTATCAAGTGATCAAACACAAATTCTAGACACGCTTCGGTGGTTTACACACCTCATTTCAAAGCCCGTTGTGCTCATTGCGACGGGCTTTTTCTTTTTTAACATTTTTTCGAGTACGATATCCAAATTAATTTCGTTATATTAATCGAAATTAAACCCTGTTGGAAATGAGTATGCTTGAACTAACTAAAAAAATTCTCCGCGTTGTTAGCTTCGATTCGCAGTTGTTTCAAAAGGAACTGTACAAAGCTCAAAAGTGGATTACGGATGCTGAAGAAATCAAACGATTTCAGGAATGGTGTATCACCGAATTCGGAACCAAGTATCCAACGATTATTCGAAAGGCATTTGCCCAGTCAGTAACCAATTAAAAAAGATAGAAAGGCGCTTAGGCGTCTTTTTTTGTGGACTCCATTTTGATGATCCGATGATCGAAAATTCCAAAACCTCCGACTTCGACGGGCTCAGCCATCGATTCTCAGATCATCCAACTATCCAATAACACGCCGAACCAAGTGTTGAATGCCATAAACGGTTGTTCCAGCAATGCATGCCGCTGTTCCGATTTTACCGCCATAGCCAATGAAAATGGAATCTGCGGCAATGAAAATACTCGAATAGAAAAGACCTGCGATAATAATGAGGAGTTTGCTTCCAATTGCTTGTTTTGCGGTCATGCCCACAAAGGATGCGCCCATGAAAACGAAAGGAATTTCAACCGCTTGCTGCAAGGAAACCACGGTGGGAAAGGCATAGAAAAACAAGCCAACGATGAGGGATAAACCGGCTGAACTTCGGATGGCACCTTGCTTTAAGTCGTTTGCCACGTAATAGGTGCTCCATGCGCCAACGCCTCCTGTGATGAGTAGAATGAGTTCGTTCATAGTTCACCAAAAATGAGTGCGACGAGCGCGATGCCTCCAAAGGCAAGGGATCCATATTTTCCTCCAATTCCATTGAATCCATCGCGCGACATGAGGTAGAGCACACTCGCACTGAGTCCAGCAAAGGCAATGAAAAGGTAGCTTTCTGTGAGGTAGGTTCCGCACATCCCAACAAACGTTGCACAATAAATAGGCGCAGGCATTGCAGCGGCGGTCCGCGATTTGAAAAATACAGGTAGATAAGATGCTAAAAAGCCAATGGTTCCAGCTGCAATCACAGGACCTAAACTAAGTTCAATGCTTAAATAATAGGTGAGAAGACCAGTGGCACACATCACAAGTGGCGTCAACAAAGTTTCCAGTTTCGAGTGCGCTTCTTTCGTTGATCGTAGCGATAGATAGCCGATGATCAGCAGACCGATTGTTGGAACAATGAGCCATTTTATCCAAATAGGAGTAGCGTCATTTTCCATCAAATTGAGCAAGAAGAATACATGAATTCCGGCCAAGACAAGCCAAGGAATTTGCTGTAGCAATCTCATTTTTATTCAAATTCGATCAGCACAGATCCTTTCTCTACAACGTCATTCGTGGAAATGCTGATCGATTTCACCTTCCCAACGCCTTCTGCTTTCAGGACGTTTTCCATTTTCATCGCTTCGAGTGATAAAATTTCATCGCCAACTTCGAGCTCTTGTCCGATTTGAACAGCAATATTGACGATCCGTCCAGGCATTGGCGCTACCAATTCTTTGAGCTGTCGAACTTTTGGTTTGTCCAAGCCCATCGAAGCGATCAATGCATCAAGTGGTCCTTTTTTCTTTACGTCAAAAACGCGGTGATTGATTTTCAGTCGCAAGGTATTGCTTTCCAAATTTTCGTCCATTACTTCACCATGAAACGATACGCCATTGTGAACCAATGTAAAAAATCGGTGATCATCCCATGTGATTGAAGCACCGTGTCCACTTTCGATTTCTTTACCGTCAAACGTCCAATTTGGATTTGCCATTTATCCTTGTTTTTTACAAAAATAACAGAATCACCGTCCGATGCTGTAAAATGTGCAACACAAATCAATAAAATTCACCTTCTTTGCATCGAATTATATAGAAATCTATGAAAAAATATCTAATTGTTATTGGTGCGTTGCTCGTACTCGCTTCATGTGGTGTTGATCCGATCGAGGTGGATGATCAAATTGTTGTTGAAACAACGGAGACGACACAACCAGAAATTGAGATTGCTGAGGAACTTCCGACGGAACGACCCATATATCGCGAAGCAGAAACCATCCTTACGGATTTGATCCACACGCGTCTTGAAGTAGAGTTTGATTGGGCAAAATCGCAAATGAAAGGCTTGGCGCAGATTACAGCTAAACCACATTTCTACACATCCAACTTGCTGATACTCGATGCGAAAGGGATGATCATCAATTCAGTAGGATTGGGAAAAACACCGCTGAAGTATACGTACGCGGATGACGTGCTGACAATTGATCTTGGTCGCGAGTTTTCGCGAAATGATTCGTATACGGTAACAATCGATTACATCGCAAGACCCGAAGAGCGTGAAACAGGTGGAAGTCAGGCAATATCCTCAGATAAGGGCTTGTACTTCATCAATCCAACTGGGGCTGATGGCAACAAAATGCCGCAAATTTGGACACAAGGTGAAACGGAAGCAAGCTCAGTTTGGTTCCCAACGATTGATTCACCAAATGCAAAAACGACCCAAGAAATTTTTATAAAGGTTGATCCAAAATACACGACATTGTCCAATGGAAAATTGATTTCAAGTCAAAAATCGTCGGACGGCATGCGGATTGATCACTGGAAACAAGACCTTGCGCACGCTCCGTATTTGTTTATGATGGGAGTTGGCGAATTCAAAGTGGTGAAAGATTCCTACAAACGTCCGGATGGATCGATGATGGAAGTGCACTACTACGTAGAGCCGGAATGGGAGCAATATGCGCGAAACATCTTTGGTGAAACACCAGCGATGATTAAATTTTTCTCTCAATTGACGGGTGTTGAATATCCGTGGGACAAGTACCATCAAATTGTTGTACGCGATTACGTTTCTGGGGCGATGGAGAACACTGGTGCGGTTATTTTTGGTGATTTTGTTTACAAAAACGAGCGTGAATTATTGGACAGTGATGATAATTCGACGATTGCCCACGAGCTTTTTCACCACTGGTTTGGGGATCTTGTGACGTGCGAATCATGGTCAAATCTTCCACTCAATGAGTCGTTTGCGAACTATTCTCAGTACTTGTGGGATGAACAACGATACGGTTTGGATCAGGCAGATTTTTACGCTGAAGAAGAAGCCGATGGGTATTTCCAAAGTGCGCAAATGGGCGGTCACCACGATTTGATTTGGTATGATTTTGACGACAAAGAGCAAATGTTTGACGGACATTCCTACAACAAAGGAGGGCGTATTTTGCACATGTTGCGCAACTATTTGGGTGATGACGCCTTTTTTGCAGGTATGAAAAACTACTTAGAAAAGAACAAATTTAAACCTGCTGAATTTCATCAACTTCGATTGGCATTTGAGGAAGTAAGTGGAGAAGATCTCAACTGGTTCTTCAACCAATGGTTTTTAGGCTCGGGACATCCCATTTTGGAATACGAACAATTTGTGAACAATGCAGATCACCAATTGGAAATCACGGTTTCGCAACGTCAAAATTTGGAACTTTCGCCGATTTATAAAGTGCCAATGGAAATTGCAGTCTTTGATGCCACTGGAAAGCACATTCATAAAGTGGTAGTGGACGAATTGACGGAAACCATCAGTTTGCCATTTGAAGGGGAATTGGTGGGATACATTTATGACTACCAACAAGCAATTTTGGGAGTCCACCGAGAAAATAAGCCGCGCGAGATTTACATTCACCAATATTACAATGGTGGGCGTTACATGACCCGATTGGAAGGCTTAACGAATGGCGCGAAGAGCACGACTGATGCTTCGGCACAACTTATTTTGGATGCCTTGAACGATCCATTTTGGGGAATTCGCGAAGAGGCAATTGCGTTGACGACAAAGCTCAAGGATCAAAAACGCACGGATGCAATTGCTAAGTTGATTCAGCTTGCTGAGAACGATCCTAAATCGCGCGTTCGCGGTGCGGCGCTTGCAAAATTGGGTAAATTGATGGAAGCAACTGAAGCGGAGCAATACTACGTGAAAGCCATTTCAGGCGATTCGTCTTACAGCGTGATTTCGGCTGCGTTGAGCGCATTGGGTCAGAACAATCCAGAGAAAGCAATGGCATTGGCCCTGCCATTTGAAAGCGAGAAATCTTCGAAGAT
>JBFYPU010000334.1:0-8539 GCA_041303175.1 Crocinitomicaceae bacterium
GCATCAAAAAAGAGAGATCTGCTGTGGTTCAAAATTCATTTTTTCCTCAACCTCGGTCATCGTTACTTTAAAACTGATAAACCTTTTTAATGAGCACATAAATTGTTGCCCAGCGTTTTCAACCAGCAGAATATCGCCATATAAACCCAAAAAGTTACCGGAGATTTTGCAGTCTGCATTATCGGTCACATCTATAATTGTTGTGGATAGGCGCATTCCAGAAGGGTTGTAGTAGCACTCCAAATCATACATTTGCTCCCGATTTACAGGATTCGACACCTGCATCTCTATTCGATCTATGAGCGCATTCAGGTCGGCTTTTGCATCGTTGAAATTCAGTTGGGTCGATAGCAGTGAACGCTTCTTATTCCCCAGTACAACTTCAGGAAGTTGCAGTTGCTTACTGATCCTTTCCTCGATATGCCGCGCTTCATAAGCATTTGGAACTGTAAAAACATGAGCTATCGCGCGCGCTCCTTGCTCCTTCCATCGGTGTTCCTTTCGATCATTCGACGAAATCCCAACCTTAATCAATCCTGGCGCAAAATAAGCCAGATAAACAATGTGTTCCGTTTGGTTATACGCACGCTGCTGCGGACTAATTTGATGCTGCTCCAAATGATAAAAAGCAGGGTTAAACCCAATGAAATCAAAGCAATCAAAACATACATTTGCCTTTGGACTCAACAACTCAGCCGCATTTGGGCACACATCATTGGTCAAGGTTTTTAGATCAAATTGTCCTGTGCAATACCTTCCAAATTCGGTTTTAAGCGTGAATGTCTTCCCGAGTAAATGATACATTTCACGATCTATTGCTCCATTTCGATGGTGATCGATGCGCAAATACGCACCATTGTCGTCAAACCCATAACCGCTCAGTGAACTAAATTCTACCATCAACCTACTTTCCAAACTTTGTGAATGGTACGAATCGAGGTACTTTTTTCTGATAGTCGGCGTATGTTGGATACTTTTGAGCCGTCACCTTCTCGCTGAAATCAGAGCTGCTTTTGAACAAAACCAACAAGAGTGAACAACCCACAACAGACCAATTTAGCCAGCTTCCAGATGCGGCTACGCTGAAGAAGTAAAAGACAATCCAAATCGCTTGTTCAGAAGCATAATTTGGATGACGTACCAAGCTCCACAATCCCGTGTGCGTGAATCCCTTGCCATAATAATCTCCTAAATCTTCGCCAGCATTCATCCTGCGATACTTTTCCTTTTGATAATTCCACTGTTGTTGATCAGCAATGGTTTCTGTGATCACGAAAAACAACATTCCTGCCGTACACACCCAGTCCCAAATGCCAAGTGGTCCACCTCCCATTGCTTTTACAATCGGCAATGTAAACAGCAATATTAGCGCCATCTGGTAAAGAGAAATGAAAAGCAGGTTGAATATTCCCCATACAATTGGATTCGAAAACTCTGGTTTCGCCTGTAATATAGCCCAACGATAATCCTCGTCACCTGTCCAAAACTTCCATGAATAACCACCACGACGACTAAAATTGTAGCTCAAGCGAATTGCCCAAATGGTGACAAGAACCGACATTAACATCAACCGCGGCTCGAAATTCCCACGAACACACGTAATCCAAACGTACGCTACCGGAATAACTGACCATAATTTATCCACTTGACTGTAATTCTTCGCGAGTGTGCTTACCAGAAAACACGCAAGTGCTGCGATCAAATAAATCAACCCCAACTCCTTCACTGTTGTCCATTGTACATCCGTTAAAGGATCGCCAAAGTAGAAGCCAGCGAATGGAACAATCACTAGTGATACAATTAAAAGAAGCACTGTTTTCCACATAATCATTTTTTTAGGAGCATGAAGATACAAAAAGTTCCAGTTTGTCAGCAGAGATTTTGGATTTGCCACCGCATTCCATCATTTCCAACTATTCGTCATAGACAGCAAGCAGCCAAATAATAGGAAATGGAGGAGAAAACCCTATTTTTGCGAAAGAAATTTGAATCATGGGCGTAAAAGAAGAAGTAGAAAAACGAAGAACATTTGGGATCATTTCTCATCCAGATGCGGGAAAAACGACCTTAACTGAGAAATTGCTGCTCTTCGGTGGTGCGATTCAATCCGCAGGTGCTGTAAAAAGCAACAAAATCAAAAAAACAGCTACTTCCGATTTCATGGAAATTGAGAAGCAACGTGGAATTTCTGTCGCGACTTCTGTAATGGCTTTCAACTACGGTGGACGACAAATCAACATTCTCGATACCCCAGGGCACAAGGATTTTGCGGAAGATACCTTTCGTACATTGACAGCCGTTGATAGTGTGATCCTTGTGGTCGATGTGGCGAGTGGCGTTGAATCACAAACCGAGCGACTTATGGAAGTCTGCCGAATGCGAAAAACACCTGTCATTATTTTCGTCAATAAAATGGACCGAGAAGGATCAGAAGCGTTTGATCTCTTGGATGAACTCGAAGATAAATTGAAAATCAAGGTGCGACCGCTTACATGGCCAATTGGAATGGGTGATCGATTTAAAGGCGTATACAATCTCTATGACAAAAGTTTGAACCTTTTCGCTGGGAATAAAACAGGGATTTCATCGGATATTGTTCCAATTTCTGACCTTTCTGATATGAAATTGGAGGAGACTATTGGCGTGGCTCCTGCCAACGAATTGCGCGAAGAGGTGGATATGATCAATGGCGTTTACGACGAATTTGACCGTGAGACCTATCTCTCAGGGGATGTAGCACCTGTTTTTTTCGGCTCAGCCATGAACAATTTTGGTGTCAAAGAACTTCTCGATACCTTTTGTCGAATTTCTCCTTCTCCGCGCGGTCGCGACACTGACCTGCGTATGGTTGAACCTTCGGACAAGAAATTTTCTGGATTCGTATTTAAGATTCATGCAAATCTCGACCCAAAGCACCGTGATCGAATCGCATTTTTACGTGTTGTGTCAGGCGTTTTTGAACGAAATACCTTCTACAACCATGTTCGATTGGACAAAAAAATGAAATTCCCGAATCCAACGTCATTTATGGCGCAGGACAAAAGTGTGATTGAAGAAGCCTATCCGGGTGACGTGATTGGACTCTACGATTCGGGGAACTTTAAAATCGGGGATACGCTCAACGAAGGTGAAAAATTCATGTTCAAAGGAATTCCCAACTTTTCTCCAGAAATCTTTATGGAGCTCGAAAACCTTGATCCACTAAAATCGAAGCAATTGGACAAAGGAATCCGACAATTGATGGACGAAGGAGTTGCCCAAATGTTTATTCAACAGCCCGGAAGTCGGAAAATAATTGGCACGGTCGGCCAACTTCAATTTGAGGTGATCAATTACCGACTCGAGCACGAATATGGCGCCAAGTGTCGGTTTGTGCCAAGAAATTACACCAAAGCATGCTGGATTACTTCTGACAATGAGGAACAATTGACACAATTCAAAAGGGCTAAATCAAGCCATCTAGCCTTCGATAAAGAGGACAATCTTGTGTTTTTAGCTGAAACACCGTTCCTCCTCACAATGGCTGAACAAGACTACAAAGAAATTACTTTCCACAAAACGTCTGAATTCTTGCTTGAATCAATTTAGTACTATGTTGCGATAAAATAATTCGATATATTTGTTTACAATATCACACTAATTTTTGAAACCAATGAAACACTTTATCTTACTTACTGCCCTACTTTCTGTTGGATTAATTTCTTGTAAAAAGAAAGGATGTATTGACCCAACCGCTGTTAATTATAGCGCAGATGCGAAAAAAGACGACGGAACCTGTAACTATGTTCCAACTATTCTTATTACTGGACCCGCAACACTCACAGTATCTGTTGGTGACACTTATACAGATCAAGGAGCAACAGCAACTAACAAAGATGGTTCTGTCGTAACAGTAGCAACAGATTTGTCTCAAGTGAATACAGACGCAGTTGGAACGTTCACCGTTACCTACACAGCAACAAACGAATTCGGCACAGCTACTGCAACACGCACAGTGAATGTTGTCATCAGTCAAGACAACTGGTTGGGTTCACCAACAGTAACAACTACATGCAGCGCTACGCTTTTCCCCCTTTCAACTAGTCCAACTGTAGATGCTGGAAGTTCTACAACATCATTGGTGATCGGAAACATGTTTAACCTTGTTGGTGGGTCTGTTAATGCGACAATCAGTGGTCAAACGATTACCATTCCACAGCAAACTGTTGGCATCACGATCGGTGACATCATACTTTCCGGAACAGGAACCATGAATGCAACTGGAACATCATTTACAGTAAATTACACCTTCGAAAACACAACACCGGTTGTTGGAGGTACAGGAAATTGTACGGCAACGTACGCGCTTTAAGGAGCTTAAAATAAACGAATTCAACGTCCGAATGATCATCGATTGTTCGGACTTTTTTTTGGGAGTGAATTGCACTGCTATTTAGTGGATTCAAACTTCTTGAGAATTTTCCTAGTTTTAATCATTCATATCGACTTCTGAAAATGCTTGAAATTCGACTATACTTTGAATACTGTGTCAAACTGCTTCCCAATGAGAACAGCGATGACATGGTCTGTACAATGGAATTTAGCTTTGCTGTGGCCGATCAACTAAGAAAAGGAGCGATTAAAGACCTGAACGAATCACCCATCAGATGAGGAAGATTGGAATTATTGGTGGAGGTTTCTCTGGAACAATGACGGCAGTACAGCTGATCGAAACAGCGGATGTACCACTTGAAATTATCATCATCGATAACTCCTCCTCTTTCAACAAAGGAATTGCCTATACACCTTATTCAGAAAGCCATTTATTGAATGTAACCGTTGGCAAGATGAGTGCGTTCCCATCAAAACCCGACCATTTTTTGGAGTGGTTGATGAAATTCGAGCCACTAAATTTCTCAGACAAAAAACGCACCGCAAATTCATTCGTTCCGCGAAAACTGTACGGTGAATACCTGAATTCCATTTGGGACAAAGCCCAAGAAATAGCGCAATCAAAGCAAATTAAGCTCACTAAAATTGATTCCAAGGTTGTCGATCTCGAATGCTCCGAATTTGAAGTTGAACTCATCTGTTAAAATGGACTTAAATTGATCGTCGATGACTGTGTGATCGCTACTGGAAATCAATTGCCCCGAAACCCAGCTATTGCCAACATGGACTTCTACTCAAGTCCAAACTACTTCCGAAATCCTTGGAATGAAGAAGCCGTCAACGTAGAAAACGAAAACCTACCCGTGTTGATTGTCGGAAATGGTTTAACAATGGCGGACACCGTGCTTGGGCTCCTCGAAAAGGGATTCAACGGACACATTGTTTCAATTTCACCAAACGGTTTAAACCTGCTTCCTCACGAACTTAGTGAACAGCAGAACAACCATTTACTGAACAATTTCGTTGATAACTTGCCGCTGCATGAATGGGTAAATTTGGTTCGCGAACGCGTCAATGAGCACCGCAAAAATGGCGTATCAGCCGAACCACTCATCGACGCCATCCGACCATATACCCAGACAATTTGGCGATCGCTCTCAGACAAGGAAAAAGCATTGTTCATGTCCAGACTTCGTCATTTGTGGGGTGTGGCGCGACATCGAATTCCTATGGACATTTATGAGAAATTGCAACAACTCAGATTGAATGGAAAACTCACCATCATCGCTGGAAAACTCATTGAAATCCATGAATCGAACGACAAAATCACCGTTCACTTTTACGATAAAAAACTCCACCAAAACGAAACCATCAGCGTGTCGCGTGTCATTAACTGCACTGGCCCAGAAACAGACATCGCTCGGCTCGAAAATAGTTTTTTAAACTCCTGTCTCCAAAAGGGGATTGTTTCCCAAGATTCCCTAAAATTAGGGATCTGTACGAACATTCACACCTTTCAGGTGCTCGACGATAACGGAGTGCCTCACCCCCATTTGTTCACGCTCGGATCAACCCTGAAAGGCGAATTGTGGGAAAGTACCGCAGTGAATGAGCTGCGCACGCAAGCTGAAAAACTGGCAGGTCAACTTCTGGAATTAATTCACTCGAATGAAGTCAAGAATAGTCTATAGCAATTAACGTTATGGTACCAAACAGCATCCAGGATATGGTGCAGATCAAAAAAGCACATGACTTAGTTATTTACCTTTTTTGAATTCAATCGGCCTTCTCCAAGGGCAAATGGGAAAAATATTTGGTTAACTTAGACTTACCGACTAATCCGCTCAACCGAACCACTTATATGGGTCAAGTCAAAAAATAAGACCGATTGATCGATAAAGCATCCATCAAATTTTTATCTTTGATTTTGTGTTTTACAGATAAATGCGAAATCGAAGACGCGTGAAAGTTCAAAAACACAAGTTGAAATTCGCGATGATTTCCAATAAGAATTATTTATAACGTAAACAAACCAAAAACACCTTGATACTTCATGGATCCATTTAATATTCGTCTCATTGAAACAGCAGCAGGAGTAGCCGTTTACATTTTTCTACGCATGCTTATCTATCGATACATTGATAAAACGGTCGAGAGCCAAGTTATGCAGAAAACGCGTTCTAAAATCGTAAAAAAAGCCATCAACCTCATTTTAATACTGACCTGCGGACTCTTTATAACGCTCGTTTGGGGCGTCGATCCGTCCGAAATGGTGTATTTCATGAGCTCTGTTCTAACTGTTGTTGGAATTGCCATGTTCGCCCAGTGGTCCATCCTTTCCAACATTACATCTGGCATTATCCTGTTTTTCAACCACAATATCAGACTCGATGATACCATTTCCATCATCGATAAAGACTACGAAGTGGATGGCAGAATAAGCGATATTGGACTCTTCTTTATTGTTCTAAAAACCCCTGAAGGAGAAGTGATTAACATTCCGAATAATGTGTTTAGCCAAAAAATGATTAAAAAACATCCGCCAAAAACGATCAAATCCAAAGCCGCACCAACTGAACCGCCAGTTCAGGCATAGTTAGTTGCAATAACTTCAGATCATTTTGCGAAAGTTGAACTTCTTATGACTACCTTTAGAAATGACATTTGTTGATTATTACAAGGTATTGGGCGTTGCGAAAACAGCCACGGAAAAGGAAATTAAACAAGCCTATCGAAAATTGGCGCGAAAACACCATCCCGATCTCAATCCCAATGACAAAACCGCGCAAAAGAAATTCCAAGAAATCAATGAAGCCAACGAAGTGTTGAGCGACATCGATAATCGAAAAAAATACGACAAATACGGCAAGGATTGGAAGCACGGTGAGGAGTTTGAAAAAGCCAACCAGCAGCAGCAGCAGTCCCAGCGAAATTCGCAATCCCAGAATCAACACGACAGTTTTTCTGAGCAGGATTTTTCTGACTATTTTCAATCCATGTTTGGTGGAGCAGGGCGCAGTTCAAGGCAAGAATCCCGTCCTTTCAAAGGTCAAGATTTCAACGCTGAACTACACTTGGAACTGAAAGATGTCTACGAATCGCAGCAGCAAATTCTCACAGTCAACAATACAAAAATCCGCCTCACGATTCCAGCGGGAATTGAAAATGGACAAACCATTAAAATCACTGGAAAAGGTGCCAAAGGTCAAAATGGTGGGCCAAATGGCGATTTGTTCATCACCTTTTCGATCCAAAACCACACCCAATTCAAACGAGATGGCAACAATTTATACACAACAGTAGATCTAGATGTATACACCGCATTGCTTGGTGGAGACGTAACCATCGACACATTTAGTGGCAAAGTGAAACTGAAAATTGCTCCAGAAACGCCAAACGACACCAAAGTCAAATTGAAAGGGAAAGGCTTTCCTGTCTACAAAAAAGAAGGTCAATTTGGCGATTTAATTGTCACGTTTCGACTGAAAATACCGCAGAATCTCAGTGCCAAGGAAAAAGAACTCATTGGTGAACTCAAAAATTTACGTTAGAATGGCTGTACAAAACTTGATATTGATCGAAACTATTTGCGTTCACTACAATATTGACCGCGTTTTCATGGATGAATTGCACGAATTGGGCTTGATTGAAATTCAACTCATTGACCAAAATTCCTTCATTCACACAGAAAAAATCAACGACCTCGAAAAAATACTGCGCATTCACAACGAATTGAACGTAAATATGGAAGGGATCGACGTCGTGTTGAACCTCCTTCAAAAGGAAATCGCGTTGCGGGAAGAGCTCAAAGTTCTCAAAAATCGCTTGAGCAGATACGAAAGCGACTGAACATTCTTCATCTAGTTTGGAGCGCTCATCCGCATTCGGGCTCTAGTGCTGCGCAAAAAACGAGTGAATCAGCGCCTTGCCTTCCGTGCTCTCAGGGCAAGACCTTCCCTGCCTGTTTTTTCTGCTAGCAGCTACCGCCCTACTTCGGGCGCTAAGTATACGGCGACACCTCCAGAGGTTGTTGAGAATTAACCGTAAAAAAGCACACAAATTAAATCATCGAATCAAAAAAATATCGGACATTTGAACCCATGAAATTGGACTTAATAATTCTAAGAAGAATTGCGCTGTGGCTAAGTATTTTTGGAATCTTCACCTT
>JBFYPU010000335.1:0-3532 GCA_041303175.1 Crocinitomicaceae bacterium
ATGAAAATTAAATACACGATTATGTCATTAAGAAATCTAAGTCTAGCAATTGGAGTCGTTGCGATTTCAACAACCGCCTACGGACAAAAGAAAAATGAAACAACTGCTTCTATGGAGCGTATTGCTGCTGTAACTGCTTTTGCTACGGAAGATTATGAATCCGCAAAGCGCAAGTACTTGTCTGCAAAAGAGTTTATTGACCTTGCGTCTGTAAATGAAGAAACCAAGAACAATCAGAAGACGATTTGGCTTAGAAGCGACATCTATTCCGGAATTGCTGCTTTGGGAATGAAAACCATGGACGCTGAACTTCTTAAATTGGTTGGCGAAAACGTAATGAAAGACGCGGCAGCTGATTTGAAAAAAGCGTACAAATTGGGAGCGAAGTTCAAGGAAGACATCGTAATGACGGCTGATAGAAACCGTGGTATGATGTATGAATTGGCGAATGTCCTCTACACTTCAGAAAATTTCGCAGAGGCAGGTGAGGCATACTTGAGTCAGGCAGATTTTTGGGATTGCATCGATTTGATGGACACTACTGCCCTTTTCAATGCGGCATTGTGTTTTGATAAAACTGCACAATACGACAAAGCAGCTGAACTATACATTAAATTGGGCGAAGCTGGTTACCGCGGAACAGAGTGCATAGTACTTGCTTCACGCGCATATCGAAATGCAGGTAAAAAAGAAGAAGCGGCAAAACTTATCAGTGATGCACGTTCGAAAAATCCAACAGATCGCGAATTGTTGTTTGAAGTAGTTAATACAAACATCGACGAAGGAAACAGCGCAGAAGCTGAAAAAGCATTGGCTGCTGCTATCGCGGCGGATCCAAACAATCCAAAACTTCATTATACTATCGGTACAATCATGATCGATCTTGGTAAAGATGAGGAGGCGGAAACAGCCTTGAACCGTGCATTGGAAATCGACCCTGATTACGTGGATGCGCAATATAACCTTGGTGCACACCTTGTGACATGGGCAACAACACTTCGTACGGAAGCGAGTAAACTCGGTCCGAACGAAAACGCGAAGTACGATGAATTGAGTAAAAAGAGTACTGACACCTACAAACGTGCGTTGATTCCTTTGGAAAAATACATTACTGCGTATCCAAATGATAAGAGT
This sequence comes from Crocinitomicaceae bacterium, assembly GCA_041303175.1. Classification (GTDB taxonomy): domain Bacteria; phylum Bacteroidota; class Bacteroidia; order Flavobacteriales_D; family Crocinitomicaceae; genus UBA4466. The sequence goes on from JBFYPU010000335.1 coordinate 1,135, forward strand.
GTCTTGACAATTTTGTTCCAATTACATAAGAATCTTGGAGATTCTGCGAAAGCGATGGAGTACAAAAAACGAGCTGACGCAGCGGAATAATAAAACTTTGATTGCATTAGGCACCTCGCTCCGATTGATTTTGGAGCGAGGTGTTTTTTTTTCGCTTATTTCTAGTCCAACTCACTCAAAATTAGTTCAGAAGATGCTTGTTTCTCATAACAATTCACTAACTTTGCGCTCCTGAAAAGAGTTTTTGGGAACAAAACGCCGTTAGATCCTTTAGAAAAACGGTTATTACTTACATTCTTTCAAGTGCTGGATCGCTTGAAATACAATTAGTTAAGCCAAGATGGCAGAAGATAAGAGAACGCAGGGAACTGCAGAGTTTGATTGGGATGCGTTAGCAATGGATGGATATTCACTTGTTGAACGTTCTGAAATGTCTGACAAATATGAAACAACCTTAAATTCGATCGCTGAGCGAGAAGTAATTGAAGGAACTGTTGTTTCCATGTCAAAAAAAGAAGTAGTAATCAACATCGGATCTAAATCTGAAGGAGTTGTTGCTACGAGCGAATTTCGTTACAATCCCAACCTAGCTGTTGGTGATAAAGTTCCGATTTACGTTGAAACACAAGAAGATCGTTTTGGTCAACTTGTTGTATCGCACAGAATTGCACGTATTCACTTTGCGTGGGACAGAGTTAACGAGGTTCTAAAATCAGGTGAGGTAATCACAGGTTTTGTTAAATGCAGAACAAAAGGTGGTTTGATTGTTGATGTTTTCGGACTTGAGGCATTCCTTCCAGGTTCACAAATTGACGTGAAACCGATTCGTGATTACGATATTTATGTTGGAAAAAACATGGAATTCAAAGTTGTGAAAATCAACCAAGAATTTAAAAATGTTGTTGTCTCTCACAAAGCGCTTATTGAAGCGGAATTGGAAGAGCAGAAAAAACAAATTATCTCTGGACTTGAAAAAGGACAAATTCTTGAAGGAACAGTTAAAAACATTACTTCTTACGGAGTGTTCATCGATTTGGGCGGCGTAGATGGATTGATTCACATCACTGACCTTTCTTGGGGACGTGTTAATCACCCAGAAGAAATCGTTGAATTGGATCAGAAATTAAATGTTGTGATCTTGGACTTCGACGACGAGAAAAAACGTATCGCTCTTGGATTGAAACAATTGCAACCACATCCATGGGATGCTCTTGATGCAGGATTGAATGTTGGCGATAAAGTGAAAGGTACAGTTGTAGTCATGGCTGATTACGGTGCGTTCGTTGAAATCGCAACAGGAGTTGAAGGATTGATCCACGTTTCAGAAATGAGCTGGTCTCAACACTTGCGTTCAGCACAAGATTTCTTGAATGTTGGAGATACTGTTGAAGCAGTCATTTTGACATTGGATCGTGAAGACCGTAAAATGTCTCTCGGAATCAAACAATTGATGCCAGATCCATGGGAAGCAATCGAAGGTAAATATGCAGTTGGTACACGTCACGATTCGAAAGTTCGTAACTTCACTAACTTCGGTGTATTTGTTGAGTTGGAAGAAGGAGTTGATGGTTTGATCCACATTTCTGACCTTTCTTGGCAAAAGAAAATCAAGCACCCATCAGAATTCTGCAAAGTGGATGATCCAATGGAAGTGATTGTGTTGGAAATCGACCGTGAAAACAGAAGAATTTCTTTAGGACATAAACAATTGGAGGAAAATCCTTGGGAAGTGTTTGAAGGAACATTCGGTGAAGGAACAACTCACCAAGGGACTATCATCGATAACAAAGATAAATCTGGAATCGTTGCATTGCCTTATGGATTAGAGGGAATCTGTCCTGCACGTCACATGAGAAAAGAAGATGGATCTAGTGCGAAAGTAGAAGAAACATTGGATTTCGTTGTGATTGAATTTAACAAAGATTCACGCAAGATTGTTGTTTCTCACACGGCTACGTTTGAAGATATGGAAGATAAACCTGTTAAAGGAAAATCTACATCAGCAAAAGGTGGTGGAAATGTTTCATCAACGACAAATGCAGTTAATTCAGTAAATGCAGCTTCAGAAAAATCTACTTTAGGTGATTTGGACGCATTGGCAGAATTGAAACAAAAAATGGAAGGCGAAGGGAAGTAATCCTTAACCATCTCAATATTGAAATCCCTGGTTCGTTCCGATAGTTATCGGAAGAACCGGGGATTTTTTTTTTTTTGTTACAGCGCAATGCACGTTATATTTTTTGTTGCAGCGCAATCATTATATTTTTTTTGTTGCAGCGCAATGCAGTGCGCTGCAACAAAAAAAATCCTTCCGCCAAACGGCGGAAGGATTTCAAATTCAAACTGAATATTTCTTATTGAACTGATTCGGCACGTGCCCACAATTCATTTTTAGATT
>JBFYPU010000336.1:0-4009 GCA_041303175.1 Crocinitomicaceae bacterium
TTTGCTTTGGCAACCACCTCATTCTCGGAACGATCGTTCGATTTCGAGTTATTGCTTGAGCCACAGCTTGTCACAGAAAAGGCAGCTATTGTTAATCCTATCAGAACCTTATGGAATCGCATCATGTGTATCAGTTTATTCTAAAATGTTTGGGAAATGTAAAAGTAACAAGAATTGATAGTGTTTTCTTGTAAAATGTAAAAAGAAGTAGTATATTTGCACCCGCTAGTCGCATTCGATTAGAATATATCGCGGGGTGGAGCAGTTGGTAGCTCGTCGGGCTCATAACCCGAAGGTCGTCAGTTCGAGTCTGGCCCCCGCTACAAAGAAAGCCTTTCGTCATTGACGAGAGGCTTTTTCTATTTCGACTGCGTCGGAAACACCTTTCCGTAAGCTGTTGAAATAGAAAAAGTACGGCCACGCAGTGGCAGATGCTTTCTTTGGGCTGCTTACAATTTTCAGTCCAACGAAGTTATTCTGGCCCCCGCTACAAAGAAAGCCTTTCTTGTGCTGGATTTACACTTGAATGACTCCCAAGCCTGAATCGTTCTTACATTAGAATAAATAAAATTACCAGCAATCATCACCCCGATTCACAGGTCCGTTTTCAAATTCGGCATACAAGGTAGATCTTAACAATGACCATGTTCAAAGCTCACCACTCCCCATCAATTCAGATATACTTGATTTTAATATCTTTAGACCATGTTTGAAGTAGAATTGGTTGAATTGAGCAAAATTGAAGCACTTCGGTTGATTCATTTATTTGTTTGTGCAGTTGCTGCTTTGTTTCTTATTTTCATTTGGCGGCGAGCGGCGAACGTTGATTCCACTAGTAAAAAAAACATCGGTCTACTATTGTTGGCAGGAGCGTTTTTAATGTGGGTTTTTATGGATGCCTATCGATTTACTGGCTTCATGAAACCTGGTGAATCGTCGCTCATTATTAAAACCTTCTCAGCATACAACAATGCCTTTTTCATCGCTTCTCTCCCTTTCTTTGAAGGTTCCTTTAGCTTCTTTCACAATAAGGTGAAGATCTTTAAAGCAAGAACAAAATGGGCTTTGGTAGTACTCGCGTCGAATATTGTTTTGGTTATGGTCTATTCAATGGCATGGAAAAATGAACAAGACAGTGGCGAAGTAGTTAATTACATTGACTTAGTCTATTCCATTCTAACGTATGCACTCTTAGGGTACGCGATAACTTCACGATGCTATGCCAGTAAACCCCTGCGAAAATCGATTTTTGTCGTTGGACTATTTTTATCATTGGCGCTTCTACTCATTCAATTTTCATTCTCTCCCTTATTCACTATCGTGCATTACGACCTGCTTTCGGTTTCAGCTATGATCTGTCATGTTGTTCTAGCTATTCTCCTGATTTCTTTGGGGTATGAAGAGTTGATAGAACTGCGGACCTCCCTCGTGTCTGAACAGTATAGAACAGACGCAAAAATTAAGCAGTGCATTCTGAAAAATCAAGAATTGCAAGATAAACTCGACGCGTTGCAACTAGAAGCCAACATTAAACAAACGCTTTCTGCACTGACAGATCGTGAAATGGATGTCTTAAGATTGATTGTTCACAGTTACTCCGAAATAGGTAACAAACTATTTATTTCTCGTGATACGGTGATTACACACAAGAAAAACATCGAAGGAAAACTTGGAATAAGCGGAAAAAAAGAATTAGAGAAATTTGCCATTAGCAAAGGTCTAATAGAACCAAAATGAGAGGTCCACGCCCACTGTGGTGATGAAAAATACCCATAGCTAATCACTACTGTGTCACCCACTCCAAATACGAATCGGCGGAGTACATTGCATAAAAAACCCACCGATGAAAACAAATTATATTACGATACTTATCATTCTTAGTGCGTTCTTCAGTTCAGGTCAGGAATTTAGCGCGTCGGGTTTAGGTTCAGGCGTAAGTTTGAATAATGCAAACGGTTCTTGTGCCGCTCCAGGAGCATCTGCTCCGAGTAGTTTTGATGTGATGGTTTCTGGAGTAGGTATTTTAAGTTCAACAAACGCACTCACGAATTTCATTATCGGGTTCACAGAGTGTGACGGAGATTATGGATTGGCAGCAAACGATTGTTCCATTCGCATAATGAGTCCAGCAGGCACCTGTGTGGGTATCTACAATGGTGGTTTAACGACAAGCTTTATAAATGGCGAAACAGAATTTATTCTTACTTCTGGCAATAGTTGTGTAAATATTCCGAATACAACGAACTTGCCTGTTGAAAGTGCGCCAGGATTGGATCAGAATGGATCCTCTGGGACGTTCGCAGCCTCTTGGAGCGGAGTTACGGTTGATTTTATGTCCACTTTCCTCGGTGAAAATGCGGATGGTACTTGGAGGATCATTTTTTCAAATACTTCTACAGACGATCCCTGTGTAGATAACCTAAAATTACAATTTGGCGATCCCACTGTCGATGACCAAACGGGAAGTGGCAATAATTGCATAAATCCAATCGTATGGGATGGTGGTCCCATTTGCACCACAACGAACAGTATGTCCTCGAGTACACAAATGCCCGGTTGGGCAGGCCCAGGAGCAAGTACATTCGGAACATTCGCAGGAGGTGCCTCTTGCAACTGGAACGGCGCAAACAACAATGATGTATGGGTTTCGTTCGTTGCTCAAGAAACAGACATCTGTATCAATATCTCTGGTCTTGAGAATAATCTGCAATCCGTTGTTGTATCGGACCCGAATACTGACGGCGATAATAATCCATGCACTGGCGCTGGAGGTGGCCAATATTGGACCCTGGAATCGTGTCCAAATTCAGGAATATATTCTGGAACTTCTGGTACGGATGACAATCAAAATCATTGTTTTACAGCTACGATTGGACAAACTTATTACCTCGTAGTTGATGGAAACGGAGGTGCAGAATCTCCCTTCTTTATTTCTGGAATATCCGGAACTACATTCAATTTGCCCGTGGAATTAGCGAATTTCGAAGTTGCCTGTGAGGATGCCACTCCCATCCTAGTATGGCAAACAGCTTCAGAATACAACAATGATTATTTCTCGATCCAACATACCATTGATGGTTATAACTATACAACGATTGGTACTGTTGATGGAGCCGGAACGACAAGCGCTGCGCAGAACTACCGATTTGCCATTACGAACCCAGCCTATTTCAGTGGATACTATCGCCTAAAACAGATCGATTTCGATGGAAAATTCGACTATTCTCCTTTAAGATTTTCCAATTGCAACAATGACGATCCATTCGTACAAATAATGAATGGTCAGCTTATCGTTTCAAATATCAAAAATGTGTTGAACTGCACAATCTACGATTTAACAGGACGACAACTATATAGCTCCACGGATTGCACGGGGTTCGACCGTTTCATCTCGCGTTCATTCTACTATGTCGTTTTGGAGACAAAGACAGGCATCACAAATCACAAAGTTTTTGCCTACTAATCCATTGAATGACAACGTTGCATCGGTACGAAAATCACAACCTCTCGCCCGTATCTCAAGAAAACATATGCGTTCCATACGCCGCGCCAATCGCCGCAGCTGCAAGACCAGTCAACACACCGAGCCAGGCAATTTTTTGCTTTTTAATCGCTGGAATAATCGACATTACTAGAGCCAAAAGCCCACCAAACATGACCAAGATCCCAAGATCCGTTTTCCAATTCATGGCGTCCAAGGCAGCAGTATGTTCGGCAGTGCCATACCAACTTTCTTCGTGCGAACCAAAAAGGGTGGATTCAGCGATTGCAGCAGCGTCTACCACAGAAAACTGAAGATACAGGGCAGCGGTAATCGCCACAATTCCAACAAATGTTCCAATAATAGCTAAGATTTTCATGTTAATTAGGTTTAAGATTAGACGTTTACGCAGTAAGTATACATTTTAACATGTCCAAAATAATTGTTTTTTTTGAATTACCAAGAATTGACAAAAACCAACACAGCTCGAATTTGGACTGCTAAAGTCTCAATCCAGAAGCAAAACTC
>JBFYPU010000337.1:0-6938 GCA_041303175.1 Crocinitomicaceae bacterium
CTGATGGTACTGCCCTTTTGAGGGTGGGAGAGTAAGTCGACGCCACTTTTAAATCCCGTTTCTCTCTGAGAAACGGGATTTTTTTTGCCCTATTTTTTTGATTCGTAAGATCATTCAACTAGTCTAACGCTCCAATACTCCAATACTCCAATAGTCTAGAGTTCCAAGACTCAACTAATCTAAAGCTCCAATAGTCTAACGCTCCAATAGTCTAAAGCCCCGCGCTAGGACGCAATGCGGCAGCTCCAGACGCAAAGCGGGGCGTGATGCGTTGATCAACAAGGCACCGTGATAGTTGCTGAGTCTGTCGAAGCAGAGGTGACCCTGTTGGCAACCTGCAGAACCGCCGATTGAGGTTGGACTATAGCATGAAGGCCGTGAAAGCGCCCATCTATAAAACATTATTCACTACACTCAAACAGGTTTTTTTGGTTGAATTCAGATCTTGAATGGATTCAAACATCATTGGGATAACCTCATGAAATGCGCCTTTTTTTGATAGTAACGCCGTTTTAAACTTTAATTGCAAATTCGTTCTTTTCCCCGTTACTTCTTTATTTTGAGCTCATTCCACCTCCGAACCTTAATTCTAAAATCATGGCAGGAGCTAAAGAAACCCCCAGACAAAAAATGATCGGTATGATGTATCTCGTGCTCACCGCATTGCTCGCTTTGAACGTATCTAAGTCGATTCTTGATGCGTTTGTAGCTATTGAAGAAAACATCCAAAAAGCGAATTTATCCGAGCTGTTTCGTGGCGATGAGCGGAGGGATCAAATTGAAGAAACAGCACTTGATCTTTCGAATCCAATAAAGGCGAAGAAGGCAAAATTGTTGCTTCAAACCGTTGCTCAGGTTGATAAAATGACTCAAGAACGCATTCAACTAATCGATCAACTCAAAATTGAAATCCTGAATGAATGTGGGGAGGACATGAAAACGATTGGAGCAAAGGATGCGATTGTCACAGAACGTTATAGCACATCAATTAATGCGCTGAAGCCCACACGGATGAACCTCGAAAATGTGGATGGAAAAGACAAATACGACGAGGCGATGCGCATTTTGATTGGTGAAAATATTAAACAACCCACTGGAAAGGGAATGAAATTGTGGAAGTCACTGAACGAATACCGCAAGGAACTCACGGAAATTATCGCGAGTACACAGCTCGGTGCAGGAGATAGTCCGATTTTCGATAAGCAATACTATTTCAAAGCACCAGAAATCAATGTATTCGCCGATCAACGTGAATTGAAAACTAAAATTCAAGCGGCCATGAAAAATTCAAGAGTGCATCCTGATGATGAGTCTATGATCATCGAGATATACAGTTCGTTGACAAAGGAGGAGCTGAACACGGTGAATGATATGGAAAATGTTCACTGGATAGGCAAAACATTTGATCATTCACCGACTGTGGCTGCGATTGCATCGCTTTCTTCATTGCAAAAAGACATTTTATCGGCACGTGCGAATGCCTTAACTGTGATCAGAAATCGGGTGGCTGGGAATGAATTTTCTTTTAGTACAATCATTCCGTTGGTGCGCGGTCCAGAGGTTGTGAATCAAGGTGATGAGTTTGAATTGGAAGTGATGATGGCGGTTTATGACAAAGACAAACAACCCGAAGTTACCATGGACGGTCGCACGATTCAAGAGGTGAAAGATGGGAAAGGAATTATTCGAATGAAAGGGCAGAATGGCACCATGAATTTGAAAGGAACGGTGTCCATCCGAAACCGATCAGGTATCAAGCGGACAATGAGCTGGGAGAAAACTATTACCGTTATGAAACCTTCGGGTTCCATTGAACTTCCCGAATTGAACGTTCTTTACCGCGGTTATGAAAACCGTGTGAATGCCTCTGCGTCGGGTTTTCCGACAACCATCTTAACGGCTTCTGGAGCAACTCTTACACCTGGTTCAGATGGAAATTACATTGCAAAACCGACAGGTGGCGGACGTACAGCCAACTTAACGGTTTCAGGAAAAACAGTGGATGGCAAAACGGTCACACTCAAGACCGTGGAATATCGTGTGATCACACTTCCAAAACCAACCATGTTTGTTGGCGGGGTGGAAGATGGGGGACAAATAGGAAGTAGCGAACGAAAACTCTTTACCAAATATGGAAATGATGTGCCACTGAAAGCTACCTTCACGATTCAGAGTTGGGAAATGACCGTCACCGGTGCTGCGACTCCGGCCAAAGGCCCTGGAAGTGTACTGGATGATAAAGCGATCGGAATGTTGAAAGCCGCCAAAAGTGGATCACGTGTTTACTATTCGCTCAAAGTACTTGGGCCAGACAACATTGTCCGTAACGTAAATGGCTCATTCGTTCGAAATTGATCCGTAATCAATAACCCGAAAGGAAACCTAACCAGCCTTTCTTGAACGCCCGTCAGCATTTTTTGATGGGCGTTTGATTTTTTGAGTGTGAGAATAGTCCTCCTATATTCTTGGGAATACAATAATTAGCGTTCAATGGTTATTATTTCAATCAATTTATGCGTATTTTGGCTTCGTGGAAAATCATGTATCATATCTAAAGAAACTGACTGCCTTGCTCCTTGCGGTGGTGTTTTTTTCGAACGTTACATTTGCCTACTCTGTTGACATTCACTACTGTCAAGGAAAAGTTGAATCGATGGCGTTTTTTGGCGAAACGGCTACTTGCGCAAAAAACGTTCAGGAGGAAACGCCAAAGCTACCTCCGTGCTGTCAAAAAAAGAAATCTCCCAGCGGAATTGTCCTTTCTCAAAAATCGTGCTGTGAAAATGTGCATTTCTGCCAAGATAATCCCGTTCAAAAAGCAGCTGAGTTTTCGAATTTTCAGCCCATTCACATAGATTTATCGCCAGTTTATTTTTCCGGAATTGAGCCGATCTTTGTGCTTTCTAACGTTGAACAAACGGTCCTCAAACTACCACCTCCACCTATATTGGAGAGGAATTTTTCGCAAGAGATCCTTCAGGTTTATCAGATTTGATTGGTTATGAATTTCCGTTCATCGAAGTTTAAATCAATTAAATACACAACATGAAAACTCTTACGTTATTATCCATTCTATTTTTTAGCAATAGCTCTACATTTTCCCAGGTCAATACAGAGCTTAGAATTTATCATTTTCTTGGAAATCAATCTTTCCAATTAAACACGACCACCCAAAATAACCTTGCAAACGATTTTCAAGTCACACGTGTGGAATTTTATGTCACAAATTTTTCTGTGATGCACGATGGTGGTCAAGAAACGGCAATTTCAAGTGACACAGTGGCATTAATCAATGCGGCGAATGGTATTTTTTCAACCGTCGAATTGGGCAATCTCGCCATCACAAATGTGGAAGCGGTGAAATTTTACATCGGTGTTCCTCAACCAGCAAACAATGCTGATCCATCGCTCTATGGACCCGATCATCCATTGGCTCCAAAATCGCCTTCCATGCACTGGGGTTGGGCTTCAGGATACCGATTTTTGGCGTATGAGGGTCAAGGCGGAATGAATTTTTCACAGACCTTTCAACTTCATGCTTTGGGCAATAGTAATTATTTCCAAACCACTGTTGCTGCGACTGGACAACTTGTGAATGGTTCGCTTGTGATTGCTTTGGATGCCGATTATACTCGAGGTTTAGAGGACATCAATGTGTCGAATGGTGTGATCGCTCACGGTGTAGATTTACAGGATTTAACTGCGCTGGAGAACTTCAGAGACTTTGTCTTTTCATCCAGTACACAAAATTTAACGGCAGGAACCGACGATTTTACTGTCGGAAATTGGAATGTATATCCAAATCCTTTAATCAACAGTACATTGACTGTGCAGTTTTCAGATCTAGAAAGAGCTGACGCGGTGCGTGTTTCGAATGCACTTGGACAAGAAATCGCGCATGAGGCCTTAGCAAACGGCAGTGCCACAATTGATTTGGTGGAAGCGGGTGTTTACTTTGTCACGCTCATGAAGGATGGAATTGGAATCGCTTCGAAAAGAATTGTTAAGCAATAGTGTGATGAATAAGTTACTACTAATTGGATTTGCTTTGGTAACGGGCATTTTTGTGTATTCATGCAAAAAAGATGAATTAGGATCGATGGTGAAATACAATCCCACACCCTATTCGTTGCAACTCGTCAACAACACACTTCCATCACCCAATCTTCCCGCCGATAATCCATTGACTGTGGAAAAAGTGAAGTTGGGCAGAATGCTTTTTTATAGTAAAACCCTATCCTCTGATGGAACGATCAGCTGCGCAAGTTGCCACAACCAGCAAAATGCGTTTTCGGATATCAATCGGTTTTCGAAAGGTGTGAATGGTGCTACAGGCGATCGACAATCAATGGCAATTTTCAATATGGCTTGGCATGACAACGAGTTTTTCTGGGACGGTCGCGCACATTTGTTGAGGGATCAATCACTTGGACCCATTGAGAATCCGCTCGAAATGAATGAGACCTTGGAGAATGTAATCGAAAAATTGAAGCAAGATCAAGCAATGAAAAATCAGTTCATTCGTGCCTTTGGTTCCAGTGAAATCACCGCGGAAAAAATGTCACTCGCCATGGAGAATTTCATGATGTCTATTGTTTCTGATGATTCGAAATACGACCGATATTTGGCTGGTTTGGTGCAATTGTCGCCAAGCGAAGAGCGGGGGAGAATCTTGTTTTTTGGAGAATACAATCCATTTTTCCCGGAAGTTTCAGGTGCCGATTGCGCTCATTGTCATGCTGGAAATAATTTTGAAAATGATCTATACATGAACAACGGTCTGGATTCGGATGCAGATTTTGTGGATTTGGGACGATTCAATGTCACCAATTCGAATGCGGATCAGGCAAAGTTCAAAGTCACCTCGTTGAGAAATATTGCGGTGACACAGCCGTACATGCATGATGGACGGTTTCAAACCCTTGAACAAGTTGTTGCACATTACAACTCGGGTGTAGTGGCATCGTCAACGGTAGACCCTGCTTTGTTGGGAACAACGGCGACAGGTCTGATGTTGGATGCGCAAGAACAAAAAGATTTGGTGAATTTCTTGAAAACGTTGACGGATTACACGTTCTTGAACAATCCAGCATATAGTGATCCCAATTTGTAATTCGTTTCGAATCGTTAGATTTTTTAACGTCCGAACTGGTTTTGCTTTTGCTTAAATCAATCTGAAACAGTGTTGTGGGCCATGAATTATTCATTTTTCATGGCTCACGATTGTTTTCAATTCCGTCGAACGATCTGACATCAGAAAATCGGAAAATCCATATCTAGAAACTATCTTTGCGCCATGATTAATTTGGAAGATATTGGAATTCACTTACCGCAAGGCTTTCTTTTTCGGAATATTGGTGTTCAGATCAATAAAGGCGATAAAGTTGGATTGGTAGGGAAGAATGGAGCGGGGAAATCAACGATGCTGCGCATGATTGCTGGTGACGTTCAACCTACGGAGGGGAAAATTCACAAACCAAAGGACTGCACAATTGGCTACCTCAAGCAGGATATCAAAATTGAAACGACCCAATCCGTATTCGAATATTTGAATACGTCCAATGAGATTCTGACAAAAATCAACAACCGAATTGACGCGATCAACCAAGAATTGGTGGAGCGAAGCGATTATGAATCAGAGACGTACCTTGGTTTATTGGATGAGCTGAACGATCTCAATCACGAATTTAATGTGCACGAAGGATTCCTATGGGAAGAGCGGATCACAAGTACACTCAAAGGCCTTGGTTTCCAGGATGAAGAATTGCCACGTCCGTTGAATACGTTCTCTGGAGGATGGAAAATGCGCGCAGAATTGGCGAAAATTCTAGTCAATAACCCCGATGCGGTGCTGCTGGATGAGCCCACAAATCACTTGGATATTCTCTCGATCAGTTGGCTAGAAAACTACTTGAAAAATTTTGAAGGGGCTGTAATGGTTATTTCCCACGATCGATTATTCTTGGACAATGTGACCAAACGAACGCTCGAGATTGCCAACGGAAAAATGCTAGACTTTGCATTTGCCTATTCAAAATACAAGATCGTACGCGCTGAAGAATTGGAACGCTTGGGTAATTCTGCAAAGCAGCAGGAAAAAGACATCAAGCACGCGGAAGAACTGATCAATAAATTTCGGGCAAAAAAGAATAAGGCCGCGTTCGCGCAGTCGTTAATTAAAAAGCTAGAGAAAACGGAACGCATCGTTGTAGATAATGACGAAACGTCGTCCATGAAAATCTCTTTTCCGTTGAGTCATCAACCTGGGAAATGGGTATTGGAACTCAAAAACGTTGGAAAAACATTCGGCGATAAATTGCTCTTCAAAAATGTGAACATCACTGTGGGTCGCGAAGAAAAAATTGCGCTCCTTGGTGCAAACGGAATGGGGAAATCAACCCTGCTCAAACTCATCATGTCAAAGCTACAAGGTGAGGGAACAGTGGAATATGGGCACAACGTAAATGTCACTTATTTCGCACAAGATCAAGCGGATAGTCTCGATCCAAATTTAACGGTCTACGAAACCGTGGATGCAACAGCGTTGGGTGAAATTCGCAAAAGTCTGCGAAGTGTATTGGGTGCGTTTTTGTTCAGCGGTGAAGATGTCGATAAACGCGTTGGCGTGCTCTCGGGCGGTGAACGAACACGGTTGGCATTGTGTCAATTGTTGCTCAGTCCTTCTAATTTCTTGATCCTCGATGAGCCGACCAATCACTTGGATATCAAGAGCAAGGACGTTCTCAAAAGCGCGTTGCAAAATTACGAAGGAACCTTTATTGTTGTTTCCCACGACCGCGAATTCCTTGAAGGATTGACCAATCGCATTTGGGACATCGAAAATCACTCCCTCAAAATTCACCATTTTGGAGTGATGGAATTCCTAAAGCGAAAAATGAACCTCGGCAACGATTCACTCAAATCTGCGCCTCTCACGA
>JBFYPU010000338.1:0-3104 GCA_041303175.1 Crocinitomicaceae bacterium
GTGTCTTCAAATTTGACCCATTTTGAACCTTCGTAGTAGGCAACTCCTTCTTCGGTCGCTACCCATAATCGTTGTTTATTGTCCACAAAAAAGGAGCGAATCACTTCGCTTGGAAGTCCAGACTTGACCGAGAAATGGGTGAGTTTGGAATAATCATATCGAAAAACTCCGTCTGTATTTGTCCCGATCCAGATAGCTCCATCTTTCGTTTGTGTGATCGTAACTGCGTCGATTCCTTTAAGCTCTTCCTTCGGAATAAAATCATTGAACGAGCTTCCATTGTAGATTGAAACCCCCGATTGCGTAGCAAACCAAATGTAGCCATCCACATCTTGAAATGCTGCATTCACAATCTGGTCGGCTAGGCCGTTTCGAGAGGTGTAATTTTGAATGTTTTGACGCTGCGCATATGCGGTAACAGCCCATCCAGCGATTCCAAAAAAGATAAAAATAGAGCGCACCAAATTCATAGCACCAATATAGTCACAATTCTCTTTTCACGGCACGACTTTTACGATCGTAAATAACAATTGATACCTAAATGTTAGGCCTGGAAGCTGGATTTAAGTGGTTCATTACTGTTTTACGAGTTTACTAGCGTAACGCACGCCGTTCACATCGAACGCCTCAATAAAATAGACTCCCGCTTTTAAATGGCTAACATCAATGGACGTTGAAAGCTGATTTTTGTCACTTGAATAGACAGTTTTACCGCTGCAATCCACAATACTGAGCGAAGAAAGTTGGTCGATATTTCCAATCGTTAATTGATCTTCAACAGGGTTTGGACTAATTCCGAGCGCTTGAGCAGCAAGCGTTTCTATGCCCACTTCCGCATTTGGAATTTGTTTTTTGATATTGGAACGAGAGGTGTTGATGTTGCCTTTTTGAACATTGCAATTCGGCAATTCTACTTCTACCATGTATTGCGTTGATGGGTATAAAGCGAATTGTTGATCCCACCATTGGAGAGTCCCAGATGTCCATGCACCTACTTCTGTAAAGTTACCCAATCCCGTTTGATCCGTATAACACGTGTAACCAACCACGAACCCGATGCTCGTCATTCCTTCAATTTGATACTCGGTCCAAGTGAGTTGACCGTCGGTGGGAGTCCCTGAGAGCATGCCATACTCTAGTAGTAAGGGTTTGTGCCAAAGCGAGGGAAGAGACTCAGCCCCGGTGTCGTACTTATAGGTAATATGGTAAGCATTCCACTTTGTTGTAATTACGTTGTTATCCGTAAATGCGCTGATCTCACCAACAGCTTTTGCGCCGATTCTGGTAAAGACAGTTTCACCTTCGGATTTCCGATAGATGATCACGCTGTCAATTCCAACAGTAGATGGTGGCCATTCCCACATGACAATCATGTTTTCCCCAGTTAAATAGTCAGCTGAGACCATGCAGACTTCTTGTCCGAATATAAAATTTGAAGAGGCAATTGCAGCGATTAGAAGTATTCGTTTCATATTAAATTCGTTGTGTAGGTAAAGATTGCACTTTTTTTGTAATTGACCAAATTTAATGTGATCTTGATTGACACAAATCCAATGGGAATCGCGCTTGCCGCAAAATTTTTCTACTGAACAAAAAATGACTCGAAATGCGAGCGAAGTAGCTCAAAGAAACTGAAATGCTGCTTACTGCTTCACGATTTTATTTGTGAAGGGAACGCCATTGATGTCGATAGCTTCAATGAAATAAACGCCGGTAGTCAAATGACTTAGATTAATTTCCTGTGTCACCTGATTGGCTCCACTCGAATAGACCGTTTTACCGCTGCAATCCACAATGTTAACAGAAGTTAGTTGGTCGATATTTCCAATCGTCAATTGATCTTCCACAGGGTTTGGACTGAGTCGAAGGGTTTGATCCGTGAGCGGCGTGATACCCACTTCAATATTCTGAATTTGTTTCTTGATGTTCGAACGAGAGGTATTGATATTACCTTTTTGAACGTTACAGTTCGGTAATTCCACCTCAATCATGTATTGCGTGTTTGGATTGAGCGCATAGGATTGATCATACCATTCCATGATGCTGCTGCCAACTGTCCAAACGTTCATGAGATTAAAACTCCCGAATCCTGTTTGGTCGGAATAGCAGTAATATCCTAGGACAAATGTGTTACTTGGAATCCCTTCGATTTGATATTCAGACCACGTGATATAACCTGGAGCTCCAGTTCCACTAATATCATAACCATAATCCAACAACATAGGTTTGTGCCACAGTGATGGATTGGATTCATTCCCTGTATTGTATTTATAGGTAATTTGATAAGCGTTCCAAATTGTCATATCGACGTTGTCATCCATGAATGCGCTTATCGCGCCAACAGCTTTCGCTCCGATTCTGGTAAAGATAGTTTCACCTTCGGATTTCCGATAGATGATCACGCTGTCAATTCCAGCAGTAGATGACGGCCATTCCCACATGACGATCATATTTTCCCCTGTTTGATAGTCAGCAGAGACTATACAAACTTCCTGTCCGAACAAGGAAGTAGTCGATGAAAATGCGATGATGAAAAGTAGATGTTTCATATTGAAATAGTTGTGTAGGTAAAGGTTGCATTTTTTTTTGTAATTGACCAAATTGCGAGCGAAGTAGTTAGCCGATTTTATCTAATGATTGCCTTGTTTGTGTTTCTAGGCTTACTTGAGACGAATCAAGTATTCGTAATTCAATTGTGACTCCCTGGACCATTTCATCAAAAATGGCAGTGTGATCAAGGTTGTTCGATGTGCCAGGTATTTTTTGAAAAGTGTCGCGCCACGGCGTTCGTTAATTTCTTTGAATCCAGCTTCTGTTGTAAACACGAAGGATCCTTTTTCTGCCTCCATTAATTCAGTGGTCGTCCAGGTTGGAAGAAACCGTTGCGCATTAAAATGGATCGCATGACTTTCATAGGCGTAGAGGTTCACGTCCCACTTTTTCTCGCGAATTTCTCTCCCAGCGATGGAACTTGCTTGATAGGAAAGTAGGTTTGGATAAAATTGGGTAGCCATCATTAGGTTAAAACCAATGGCCACAATCAACGTGGGAAATAGGATTCGTTCTTGTTTTCCTTTTAGTGAGATAAACACCCACCATGAAAG
>JBFYPU010000339.1:0-6845 GCA_041303175.1 Crocinitomicaceae bacterium
TTGAAATAAGTCGTCAACGAATTTTCAACCTTGATCGTTTTAGTTGATGTTGGAAATGAAGCCGCATTCGAAGTCGTTGTAGCGTCTTCAATGGTCACTGTACGCACAACATTTGCATAATTTTGAAGTGCAGAATAATCCCATGTAACACCTGCTCCAGTCGTTCCGGCATAGGTATTTGCGAACGAATCACACAAAAACATGGTTTGGCTTTGACCAATCGATGGTTCATTTGCCTGGGTTAAACTTTGTGACATTCCTGCAAATGAAATTGCGACAGAAGCAACGAGTAATATTCTTTTCATAGGGGTAAAATTTTGACAAACTTATTAAAATCAATTCACACTGACAAAAGCATTCCAGATTCATTTGTAATCCATCAAAGCAATTATCTTTGTCCCCTTAAACGTGGCAATGATTAAAATGGTTGGCGAATCTTCTTTTAAAAAATATGTTTGGATCACATTGCTCAGTTTTTTGGCGCTGACAGTATACTTCGGGTACCAAGCAACTAAACTCAAATTTGATTACGATTTTGAGAAATTTTTCCCGATTAATGATAAAGAGACAGATTTTTTCTTCGACTATCGCGGGAAATTTGAATCTGACAACGATTTCTTGCTGATCGCTATTGAAAACAAAGGAGGTGCCTTCGAGAAGTCATTTTTGCAACGTGTTGATCGCACAGCCAAGTCGCTGGAGAAAGCGAAATATGTTCAATTTGTGACGTCGATCACTTCCATGGAAGAGCAATTCTTTCACATGGGTGGATCAACAAGTAGCAAAAAATACATCGATTTAAAGGATTTTGATCGGAAACGCGATTCAACGCGGGTATACGGGAAGGAGGAAATCATCAATTCATTGGTCGCAAAGGATGGGAAATCGGTGTGTTTGTTTATTCGACATGATGATTTTCTGTCCAAGGCAAAAAGCGATGTCTTAATTGCAGAGATTCAGAACGTTTTGGAAAAGGAAAAATTTGACAAGTTTCGCGTTGCTGGGCGCTCGATTGGTCAGAAATTCTACATTGATAAAATGTCGGGTGAGATGCTCTTTTTTGTTGGATTGAGCGCGGTTCTTATTGTTTTGTTCCTGTTTATCGCATTCAAATCGGTTTGGGGAGTGCTACTTCCACAGGTTGTAATTGTCGGTGGAATGGTGTGGGTAGTGGGAATGATGGGTGCATTTCAGGAGCCGATCAATATTATTCTCATCGTGTTGCCGTCAATTATGTTTATTGTATCCATGTCCGATGTGATTCACCTTGTTTCACGATACATGGATGCGCTTCGAACGGAGGATTCAACCTATAATGCAATCCGTGTTGCTGTGCACGAAGTGGGAATGGCGACTTTTTTAACCTCCTTTACAACTGCAATTGGTTTCTTTTCGCTCTATTTTGTTCGCGTGCAGCCCATTCAAGTGTTTGGAATTGTAATGGGAATCGGGGTAATGGTGGCATTTGTACTAACGATTTTGACGCTTCCTGCTTTGTTTTACGTCTTTCCTGGACCTAAATTTGTGAGGGAGAAAAAGAAAGATCATTTCTGGAAAAAATACCTCGCGAATTGGTTTGTTGCCGTGCTCAATAACCACAGAAAAGTGCTTTACATTTGGCTCGCTATAACAGCTGTCAGTGTGATTGGGATGGTGCAAATTACCAGCAACAATTTCTTGATGGATGATTTGAGTCCAAAAGAGGAATTGAAGAAGGATTTCGATTACCTGGACAAACATTATGGTGGTGTTCGACCGTTTGAACTTTCTGTCACATTAAAGGATACAAGTAAAACGGTTTGGGACCTAGATGTTCTTGCACAGGTTGATTCTGTTGAGCGATTTCTACAGGATTCCTATAAAGTTGAAATAAAAACGTCTCTTGTCAGTGCATTGAAAGTGTTCAATCGAAGTGCAAATAACGGTGCAGAAGAATATTATTCGCTGCCAAGTTCTAAGCGAAAAATCAAGCGTTATAGGCAAATTTTGCGCATGGCGAGCAGAGGCAAGTTTATTCGAACCTTCGTGGATTCAACTGAAAACGTGATGCGCATTAGCGGCTCACTCGCAGATGTTGGAAATACAGAAGTGACAAAAAGAAATGTTATTCTGGAAAAATTCCTGAAGGAAAAGGAAAAAAGTGGTTTGGTCGATTATCAATTGACTGGAACAGCGCATTTGATTGATAAAAACATCAGCTATCTGTCCGTTAGCTTGGTTCAAGGCTTGTTGGTTTCGATACTTATCGTTGCACTTATCATTGGCTTGATCTACCGTTCATTCTCCATTATGGTGATTAGTATCATCCCGAATATAATCCCTTTAATTGTGATTGCGGGTATTATGGGTTATTTGGGAATAGAGCTAAAAACGACGACAGCCATAATTTTTACGATTGCATTTGGGATTGCTGTGGACGACACCATTCACTTTTTAGGCAAATTTAAGTTTGAATTGATGAAGGGCAAGGGAAAACTCTATGCCCTTAAACGTAGTTATCTTACGACTGGAAAAGCCATGATTCTGACTACATTGATTCTCTGTGCTGGATTCTTCTTATTGGTTTTCTCCAGTTTCTTAGGGACATTCTACATGGGCGTGATGCTCTGTATCACCTTATTTGTGGCACTTCTAGCGGACATAACACTTTTACCTGTCCTTTTGTTAGTATTCTACAAACCAAAAAAGAAACGAGGGGTAGAATAATTCTTACTTTTGGTACACACCTAAAAACGAAAGATTGATGACTGCCAAATCACATAAAGAAGCCTATTTCCTTGTTGCCCTCATTCCAATCGTTGTTTTGGTCGGATTGCTTGGATTAAATGTTTGGATTTATGGTGAAGACGCCACGTATGGACCCAATCAGATTGCCTTGCTTATGGGTACCGCGATTGCTGCTCTTATCGGATTTTCGCTTAACTACACCTGGGAGAAAATGCAAAAGGGCATCGTTAAGAGCATCAAATCTTCCCTTCCTGCGATCATTATTTTGTTATTAATCGGAGCATTGGCCGGAACGTGGTTGCTTTCTGGAGTTGTTCCGTCAATGATCTACTACGGTTTAAAAGTCATTCATCCCAGTATTTTCTTGTTCGCTGCTTGCGCCGTAAGTGCGATCGTTTCGTTGGCAACTGGAAGTTCGTGGAGCACGGTTGCAACTGTCGGTGTGGCGTTGTTGGCCATTGGAACAGCACTTGGTTTTGGACCTGGAATTGTGGCTGGAGCGATCATCTCTGGAGCCTATTTTGGCGATAAAATGTCACCACTTTCGGATACAACAAATCTCGCACCTGCGATGGCCGGAACAGATTTGTTCACGCACATTCGTTACATGATTTTGACCACTGCTCCTTCGATGTTAATCACCTTACTGCTCTTTTTGTTTTGGGGCTTTGGAACAAGCACGAGCGCAAATACGGCAAATGTGGATGCCATTATGAACATGATTGAATCCAATTTTTATGTTTCACCTGTTTTATTTATCGTTCCTGCCGTTGTAGTCTTTTTAATTGTGAAGAAAGTGGATGCCATTCCAGCACTTTTTATCGGTGTGATCTTGGGTGCGGTTGCGGGCATGATCTTCCAACCTGATGTGATCAAAAGTGTTTCTGGTGTTTCGGATGATTACATGAAAGCATCGTACATTGCTTCTACCAATGCTATGTTCACTGAAGTTTCGGCACTTTCGGAAACGACAATTAGTCAGCTCAGCGCAGATGAACTAGTACTTGCGGATCTGCTCAAAGCAAGAGGAATGGGGGGGATGATGAACACGATTTGGTTGATTATCTGCGCGATGTGCTTTGGCGGCGTCATGGAAGCTTGTGGATTATTGCAAAAAATAACTAAAACGGTCGTCTCATTTGTGAAGTCTACCGGATCGCTCATTGCGACAACTGCTGGAACATGCATTTTCTTTAACGTTACGGCATCTGACCAATATTTGGCGATTGTTGTTCCGGGTAGAATGTACGCAGAAACCTATCGTGAACGCGGTCTATCACCTCAAAATTTGAGTCGAACCTTGGAAGATGCAGGAACGGTTACCTCCGTTTTAATTCCATGGAATACCTGTGGAGCTGCACAATCATCTGTACTTGGTGTGGCGACTGGTGAATATTGGATCTATTGTTTCTTCAATTTGATTAGCCCAGTGATGACAGTGATGTTTGGTTTCTTCAATATCAAAATAGCGCGTATTCCAATCAAACATAAGGTTGATCACGATGAGAAGCTTGAGAATCCTGAATTATTGGGAGCTTAATCAACGTGCTGTGATAGATCATCCTTGGACGTGTTTGAGAGTCCATTTAGGAGTGGATCTATCGTATTCCAAATTGTGCCGCAAGGCGCTAAAAAGCTTTTATCCGATACAATGACGCGCAGGGTTGAACTAGGCTCGATCCAAGTGCCCTGAAGTACAACGCCAAATTTATTGGTATTGATTGACCATGGATTTGATCCTTTAACCGTAAATCCTTGCTCTTTCAGTTCTGTCAGCATCAGTGTTACTTTTTCCTTGGTGATGTTTGCGTAATTCCGCACACCGCATTTCCCCTCTCCCATGTTTGTGCTGTTTAAATGGTTTGCTAATGAAACAAAGCTAGGTCATTTTCAGATATTATTTATGCGCAATTTAACATCCATCATTTCACGACGCATCGAGGTTCATTTTAAGCCGTAGGATCAGTGAAAATCTCATTTATGCATTTTCTATATTCCTAGCCAATTTCATCGTGAATATTCGTAAATTTGTACTCCCAAAAAACCAATACAGATGTTTGAAAATTTAACGGAGAAGTTTGAAAGAGCCTTTAAAGTCCTCAAAGGGCAAGGGCAAATCTCTGAGATCAATGTTGCTGAAACCTTGAAAGAAGTGCGTCGCGCTCTCTTGGATGCCGATGTCAATTTTAAAACAGCGAAGGAATTCACCACAACGGTGAAGGAAAAGGCATTGGGACGTAATGTGTTAACCGCGGTTTCTCCAAGTCAGTTGATGGTTAAAATTTGCCATGAAGAACTTGTGGAGCTCATGGGGGCAGAGCAGATCGATATCAACATCAAAGGAAATCCGGGGATCATTTTGATGTCGGGTCTGCAAGGGTCTGGAAAAACTACGTTTACTGGGAAATTGGGGCATTACCTCAAAACCAAAAAAGGGAAAAATCCATTATTGGTTGCCTGTGACGTCTACCGCCCTGCCGCGATCGATCAGTTGCACGTTTTGGGAGAGCAATTGGGAATTGAAGTCTATTCAAACAAAGAAGAAAAAGACCCAGTGAAAATTGCGCAAGCTGGGGTACAATTCGCCAAAAGCAAAGGATTCAATGTCGTGATTATCGATACCGCTGGACGTTTGGCAGTCGATGAGAAAATGATGTCGGAGATTGCTGAAGTGAAACGCGCGATCAATCCAACTGAAACCTTGTTCGTTGTTGATGCCATGACGGGTCAAGATGCGGTAAACACAGCAAAAGCGTTTGATGAGCGCATTAATTTTGACGGGGTGATCCTCACAAAATTGGACGGCGATACGCGTGGGGGTGCTGCACTATCGATCAAATCAGTTGTCAACAAACCGATCAAATTTGTTGGAACGGGTGAAAAAATGGATGCCTTGGATGTGTTTTATCCATCTCGTATGGCGGACAGAATCCTCGGAATGGGGGATGTTGTTTCCTTGGTAGAGCGCGCGCAAGAGCAGTTCAACGAGGAAGAAGCACGAAAACTTCAAAAGAAAATCCAAAAAAATCAATTCGATTTCAACGATTTCTTAGGACAATTGCAGCAAGTGAAAAAAATGGGGAACGTGAAAGACCTCATGGGAATGTTGCCTGGCATGGGGAAAGCGATGAAAGATGTGGACATCAAAGATGATGCGTTCAAGCATATCGAGGCGATTATCTATTCAATGACACCAGCCGAAAGATCCAATCCTCAATTGATCAATGGTTTGCGAAAAGCACGAATCGCTAAAGGGAGTGGACGCGATCTGCAAGAAGTAAACAAATTGATGAAGCAATTTGAAGACACCAAAAAAATGATGAAAATGATGTCCAATCCGAAGAACATGCGTCAAATGATGCAACAGTTTAAAGGAATGGGTGGACCGGGAATGTAGGATTATTAGATTTTTGGAAGCTACGCTTTGGATTTTTGGAAGCAGGAGAACTTCGGTTCTCTTTCGAAAGCAGCACTTTCTCTTGCTTTGGATTTTTGGACATTTCTCAAAGGAGAAAAATTGTTTTTTTTAGAATTCAAGAAGTCGTCACATTCGTTAAGAATCACGTTTATAGCAGATTTAATCCAACAATCCAACAATCCAACAATCTAACAATCCAATAATCTAGTTAATCTCCGCATCCGGATTTTGCTCCAAAATGTCCCATGTGTGATCGGCGAGGAGGCGAACAGTAGCAACAAATTCAAAGGTTTTCTTGGAACGTCCCCATTGGTTGGGAGCGATCAATGACAAAAGATGGCTGCGATCGTCCTTTTCATAAAGGTGATAAATGTGATTGATCAACGGCTCGAAGCGCATTTCCGCGCGGTAAATAATTTCAGAAATCGTTTTCCGATCGTTGAGTTTTTTCGCTTGATCCGCCAAGAGCTGCATTTGCTCATAAATTTGGCTCAACTGCATGTCTGTTTGGTGTTCCATCGCGGCGAGTGCATTGCCTTTAATGCGACCTTGATCTTCCGGCTTCACCAACGCTGAGCCAGCATGGTGAGGATATTCCAAGGAATGCGGATTCTCCGTGATTTTATCGGGATCGATGGGATTTACAAATTCTTCTGACATACTGCAAATTTATCGTTTCTCCATAGCAATCACAACGATT
>JBFYPU010000340.1:0-13021 GCA_041303175.1 Crocinitomicaceae bacterium
AATTGTCAATCTCGAACGTAATGCTGATGGCGAATATTACGAGGGCTTCAACCATGCGATTGGAACGCGCGAAGTGCCAGGTTCTACCTTCAAATTGGCGACGCTCATGGCGTTGTTGGAGGATAAAAAAGTGAAATTGACAGACAAGGTCAATGCGGCTGGGGTCTATCGTTTCTACACCAGTAAAATGCCCGATTCAAACGAGGGTTACGGCTATGGAGTCATAACGATTCAGCAAGCATTTGAAAAATCGTCGAATGTTTTCGCAAAAGTTGTGAATGACGCTTACAGACGAGAACCACAGCGGTTTGTTGATCGCTTGAAATCATTCAGATTAGGAGAACGGCTGGGAGTGGAGATTACAGGCGAAAAAACACCAACACTTTATGCGCCAGGCACCAAAAACTGGTCTGGAATTTCCTTGCCATGGATGGCCGTTGGCTATGAGTTTCAGCAAACGCCACTTCAAACCTTGGCGTTCTACAATGCTGTAGCAAATAATGGAACCTTGGTGCGTCCACAATTCGTG
Organism: Crocinitomicaceae bacterium; assembly: GCA_041303175.1. Lineage (GTDB taxonomy): Bacteria > Bacteroidota > Bacteroidia > Flavobacteriales_D > Crocinitomicaceae > UBA4466. The sequence goes on from JBFYPU010000340.1 coordinate 530, forward strand.
AAGGAAATCAGACGAGGAAGTGAAATTGAAAAGACGTTTCCTCCTTTTGTGTTGAAAGAGAAAATTTGTTCAGATCGAACTTTGTTTGACCTCAAGAAATGCCTCAAAGGTGTCGTTGAGCGTGGAACGGGCTCTGCACTCAAATCTGCGTACTTCGACATCGCTGGTAAAACAGGTACTGCGGTCATTCTCGGTGACGACAACAGCTATGGCGAAAACAAGCGTTACCTCGCTTCTTTCGTGGGATATTTCCCAGCTGACAAACCCATTTATTCCTGCATCGTGGTTGTTTCTGGTCCAACGGAAGATATTTATGGTGCGGTGGTTTCTGGAACCGTTTTCACGGCAATTGCAAACAAAGTCTATGCGTCAAGCCTAGGATACCACAAGCCTGTCAATGTAAATGCTGAACGAAAACCTGAACTTCCAATCACGAAGGTGGGCAATCGAAAGGACATCATTGATCTGTTCAATCAGTTCAATATTCCCTACACATCTGTGACAGACAAGGAATATTCTCTCGTCGGCATAAACGAAGGAAAAGCATTCATTGATGAACGCTACGTGGGTCGAAATACCGTTCCGAATGTTAGAGGAATGACGGCTAAAGACGCGGTGTATTTGATCGAATCAGCAGGGATGAACGCGCGAATTGAGGGATATGGCAGAGTGGTGGAACAATCCATCCGCCCAGGCACGCAATCGGCAGCAGGAGTAATCATTCAAATCAAACTCAAGTAATGAAAAACGTGAAAGACATATTGTACGGTGTGCACCTCTTGAGCGTAAAAGGGTCAACATTGGTGGAGGTCGATCACCTTACATTCGATTCGCGCACTGCACGTGAGGGATCTCTATTTTTTGCGATCAAAGGTGCCGTTTCCGATGGTCACGACTTCATTCCGCAAGTGATAGAAAATGGCTGCCAAATGATCATTGCTGAAGCGGATTTCGACGCGCCTGAAAATGTGAACGTGATTTTAGTAGATTCTTCTGCAAATGCACTGTCAATCGTCGCACACAATTTCTACGGCGAACCATCGCGCTATTTGAAATTGATCGGAATCACAGGAACAAATGGAAAGACAACCATCGCTACCTTGTTGTACAATCTTTATACAGGTCTCGGCTACCAGACGGGCTTGATCTCAACGGTTGTAAACCGAATTTGTGAGCGCGAAATTCCTGCAACGCACACCACGCCAAATCCAATTGCGTTGAACGAACTTTTGGCTGAAATGGTGGAGGAAGGCGTTTCGCATTGCTTCATGGAAGTGAGTTCACATGCCATTCACCAACAACGAATCGGCGGTTTGATGTTCGCAGGTGCCGCATTCACGAACATTACGCACGATCACTTAGACTACCATAAAACATTCAAGGAATACATCAACGTCAAAAAAGCATTTTTCGATGGCTTGCCCCGCGAGGCGTTTGCGCTGACAAATTCCGACGATAAAAACGGAATGGTGATGCTTCAAAATACAAAGGCGAAGCAACGAACGTACTCCATGAAATCCATGTCCGATTACAAAGTGCGCGTATTGGAAAATCAGTTTTCGGGACTTGTGGTAACCATTGACGGCATGGAATTGTGGACACGATTAATCGGTGATTTCAATGCCTACAACTTGTTGTGCGTGTACGCAATTGCCATCGAATTGGGTGAAGATCAAACCGAAGTACTTACAGAATTGAGTAAGTTGAATTCCGTTGAAGGAAGGTTTCAATATGTCCGAAGTACCACTGGAATCACAGCCATTGTGGATTATGCACACACGCCAGATGCTCTGCAGAATGTGTTGAAAACAATCGAAAATATCCGTACGCGAAACGAAACAGTGTTCACAGTTGTGGGCTGTGGCGGTGATCGCGACAAAACAAAACGACCTGCCATGGCTGGAATCGCTTGCGAGTTGTCCGATCAAGTCATTTTCACGGCAGATAATCCGCGTTCCGAAGATCCAAACACCATCATCGAGGAAATGATGGCAGGCGTGGATGGGACACAATTCAGAAAAACCTTGTCCATCGTGGACCGAGCACAAGCCATTAAAACAGCTGTCGCAATGGCCCAACCCGATGATATCATCCTTATCGCGGGAAAAGGACACGAAAAATACCAAGACATCAAAGGAGTGAAACACGATTTTGATGATCTACAGACTGTTGTTGAACTATTTACTAAACTGAACAAATAATGTTAGTCTATTTATTTGATTACTTAGAAGGACTCAATTTTCCCGGAGCGGGATTGTTCCAATACATTTCGTTCCGAGCTGGAATGGCGTTGATCACATCGTTAATCGTTTCGATTGTTTTTGGGAAGCGTTTGATTCGATTGTTGCAGCGCCAGCAAATCGGGGAAACTGTTCGTGACCTCGGATTGGAAGGTCAATTAGCAAAAACGGGTACGCCAACAATGGGTGGAATCATCATTTTGGGTGCGATTCTTATCCCAACTCTACTCTTCGCGAAGCTGCACAACGTGTACGTAATCACGATGATTTTGGCGACGGTTTGGCTCGGTGCAATTGGCTTTTTAGACGATTACATCAAAGTGTTCAAGAAAAATAAAGCCGGACTCGCAGGGAAATTCAAGGTGATCGGTCAAATTGGTGTGGGAATCATAGTGGGAAGCATCCTCTATTTTCACCCAGATGTGCAAGTGCATCGAGAAGTTTCTGCGAACTATCAATTGCTACCCAACGAACGTGATGTGTCAACTATGCACGTAACCAATGAGGACGAATCTGAAACGACGAAGTGGATCGAAACGGATGCCATGACGACGACAGTTCCATTCATCAAGCAAAATGAGTTCAACTACGACTGGCTTGTGGGCGATTGGAGCAAACAATACGGCTGGTTACTCTTCATTCCGATTGTCATTTTTATCGTAATCGCCGTGTCAAACGGTGCAAACATGACCGATGGCTTGGATGGACTCGCAACAGGAACTTCAGCGATCATTGGAATTGCGCTTGCTGTGCTCGCGTATGTAAGCTCGAATGCCAAATTCGCGGACTATTTGGATGTCATGTACATCCCGATGGCGGAGGAACTCGTGATTTTTATTGCCGCGTTTGTGGGGGCGTGTATTGGTTTTCTCTGGTACAATTCCTTTCCCGCACAAGTGTTTATGGGCGATACAGGAAGTTTGGCTCTCGGGGGAATCATTGCTGTTTTTGCCATCTCCATCCGTAAAGAATTATTGATTCCAGTGCTCTGTGGCGTGTTCCTTATCGAAAATTTGTCCGTCGTCCTACAAGTTGGATGGTTCAAAATCACAAAGCGCAGGTTTGGCGAAGGGCGAAGGATCTTTTTGATGGCGCCGCTACATCATCACTACCAGAAAAAAGGCTTGCACGAGGCGAAAATTGTTTCGCGCTTTTGGATCGTGGGAATTCTGCTCGCGGTAATGACAATTGTAACATTGAAAGTAAGATAAGGTGTCTGAACAAAAACGACATATCACAATTTTAGGCGCTGGCGAAAGTGGCGTTGGTGCAGCAGTTCTCGCTAAGAAAATGGGCTGGGAAATTTTCGTGTCCGATTTTGGAACCGTGAAACCAAGTTTTGCCGAAGAATTGAATGAACTCGGCGTGAAATGGGAGCAAGGGAAACACTCCATGGATGAAATTTTGAAGGCGGAACTTGTCATCAAATCTCCTGGGATTCCAGACAAAGTGCCTGTCATCAAAGCGATCAAAGAAAAGGGAATCAAAGTCATCTCCGAAATCGAATTCGCGGGCTATTACAACACGGCAAAAACCATTTGCATCACCGGAAGCAATGGCAAAACCACGACTACGATGTTGACCTATCACATTTTGAAAAAGGCGGGAATCAACGTTGGATTGGCCGGAAATGTGGGGGAGAGTTTTGCCAAACAAGTGGCAGAATGCGACTTCGATTGGTACGTGCTTGAGTTGAGTTCTTTCCAGTTGGACGACATGTTCGAATTCCGAGCGGATATCGCCATGTTGCTCAACATTACGCCCGATCACTTGGATCGCTACGAGTACAAAATGGAGAATTACACCGCGTCCAAATTTCGCATCATTCAAAATCAAACTTCAGCAGATTGGTTCATCTACAACGCCGATGACGCCATCATCGCATCAGAATTAAACAAACGAACAATCGTAGCCAAACAAGCACCATTTTCCTTGAATACGGAAATCGCAGTTGGCGGCTACGCAACACGCAAACAACTAACAATCAACATAAACGATCAAATCAACATGGGAATTCACGAATTAGCCTTGAAGGGTAGGCACAACACTCAAAATTCATTAGCGGCAGGGATCGCTTCTCGCATCTTAGAAATTCGCAAAGAGTCCGTTCGCGAAAGCTTAGCGGATTTTGTCAACGTAGAACACCGTTTGGAGTTTGTCGCGAAAGTACACGGAATCGAATTCATCAATGATTCTAAAGCAACAAATGTCAATTCAACATGGTTCGCGCTTGAGTCTATGGAGAATCCAACGGTATGGATTGTTGGCGGTGTAGACAAAGGAAACGACTATTCCGAATTGGAAGGCTTGGTTGCTGAAAAGGTAAAAGCGATCATCTGCTTGGGCAAAGACAATTCCAAAATCATTGAGGCATTTTCTGGGAAAATCGAAACAATCGTGGAAGCAGGTTCTGCAATGGAAGCTGTAGCTTGGGGATATCGCCTTGCGAAAAAGGACGAAACGGTTCTATTGTCGCCAGCGTGTGCAAGTTTCGATTTGTTCGAAAACTACGAAGAACGCGGAAATGAATTCAAAAAAGCGGTTCGAGCACTCTAAGGAAATGCAAAAAGTCAATCAATCAACAGAGGAACAGTTAAAGACGGCTCGCGAGGTTGCGTTAACTGAAGTCCGTGAAAATTTTGCCGTTTGTCCACATGGTAAAGTGGCCGAAATGGATGTCTTTTCATGGGTCAATCCTGATGTGGAGTCGCTGGATGCGATGATTGCTGCAATGCCATACAAAGTAATTTGGGCAGCCACCTTGGATCAGGCGAACGCATTTTGGAAATTGAATGGAAAGGGAATTCAATCCATTCAAACCTTGGTGATCTATGATGCTGGCCATGTCGATACGCTAGAATGGTTCGCGGCTTTCGAGAATGTGGCGTGCGTGGATGGAGCCGGACATGCGCTTGAATTACTTGATAGATTGAGACAGAAGAAACGTGTGTTCATTTGGACCCTTCCCCGCGACTCGTGGAAGTCAAAAAAAGCACTGCTCGAAAATCACCTACAAACCTGGAAATAGTCGATGAATAGTGTTTTTCAATATTTAAAAGGCGATCGCGTCATTTGGGTCATCACGCTTCTGCTGATGATGTTTTCCCTCGTGACCGTTTATAGCTTCGTTCCAATCTTAGTGAAGGTGGAAGGCGGTACGCCGTTTAAGTACTTGTTCAAACATTTGATTTACGTTGCGCTCGGTTTGGGCATTATGTATTGGGTGCATCGCAAGGATCCTCGCTTTGTCTCACTCCTTTCGAAGTTCGCATTCTACCTATCAATTGGTTTGTTGCTTTTCACCATTTTCTTCACGGATCCCCTTAATAATGCCTCGCGCTGGGTGAAAATTCCATTTGTGGGATTGACCTTCCAAGCATCCGATTTTGCTCGTCTCGCCTTGATCGTTTATGTGTCGAGATTGCTTGTCAAAAAGAAGGACATACTGAGCAATTGGAAGGAAGGTTTTTTTCCTGTTGTTATTCCCATTCTGATTATCTGTGGATTGATCGTCAAAGACAATTTTTCAACTGCAGCCATCCTTTTCGCCGTTAGTTTAACGCTCCTATTTTTAGGTCGCGTGCCGTTTTCCCGTATTTTTTCGCTCGTTGCAGGTGGTGCACTCGCATTAACGATGATCATTCTCGTGCACAAAGCAGCACCCGAATTGAATCTCCTTCCGCGTTATCAGACATGGGAAAATCGTTTCTTGAACCACGTGGAAGATAAAGAAAACATGGTCGAAAATGCGCAAGTGGCAAACGCTCAACTGGCTATTTATGAAGGTGGACCACTCCTTGGTATGGGACCAGGAAAAGGAAAGTTGAAAGGATTCATTCCCGAAGCGTATGCAGATTTCTACTATGCCAGCTTTGTGGAAGAATTTGGGCTCATCTCCGCATTGGTGCTAATTCTCTTATACATGATTTTGCTCTATCGCATCATGCGGATCGGTCTCAATTCCAAAGATGTGTTTGAAACCTATGTCTGCCTGGGAATTGGAATGTTAATCCTCAGTCAAGCAACCGTGAATATGCTCGTTTGCACAGGAATATTCCCCGTGACAGGACAAAATATGCCACTCCTCGCTATGGGTGGATCTGCCATGATGATGACGTGCGTGAGCCTTGGAATTGTCCAGAGTATTGCCCGTAAGCAAGAAAAGGATAAAGGTAAAACCGATATTCTTGATTCAGATAAACCCATATTAGAAAGTGAATAAATGTAGGAACTGGGCTTCTGGCTTCTGGCTTCGAGAGCCTCAGCCCTCAGCCAATCTAAAAATCCAATAATCTAAAAATCCAGAATGATCACACGAGCAATAATTTCAGGAGGCGGCACCGGAGGACACTTCTTTCCAGAAATCGCTATTGCCGATGAAATCACACGACGAAATCCAAACGCCGAGATTTTATTTGTGGGCGCAAAAGGCAAAATGGAAATGGAGAAAGTGCCAGCAGCGGGCTATGAAATCAAAGGATTGCACATCGTTGGGTTCAAGCGAAAATTTGCACTGTCCAATTTTATTCTTCCCTTCAAGATCATTGCAAGTTTGTTGAAGGCTCGAAAAATTATCAAGCGATTCAAGCCTGAGGTCGCAGTGGGTGTTGGTGGTTTCGCAAGCGGACCAACGTTGAAGGCGGCAACGTGGCTTCGAATACCATCCATGGTTCAAGAACAAAATTCATTTCCGGGGAAAACTAATAAAATTCTCTCCAAAAGTGTTCAGAAAATTTGCGTCGCTTATGAGGGTTTGGAGCGCTTTTTTCCAAAAGAAAAAATTGTACTAACCGGCAATCCCACTCGTCGCGATATGGTAATGATTGAAGGAAAAGAAGCAGAAGGCTATGCGTTTTATGAATTCGATCCAAATAAAAAAACGGTACTGATCATTGGTGGAAGTTTGGGGGCGAGAACCTTGAATGAGAGTGTGGTTGCCAGCTTGGAGCTACTCAAACAAGCTGATGTACAAGTGCTGTGGCAATGTGGAAAATTGTACCACGAAAAGTTGACAGAGGACTTGAAGGGAACCGATTTCGGGCACATAAAAATGGTTCAATTCATCAACCGAATGGACTTGGCGTATGCCATTGCAGATGTGGTGGTTTCACGTGCAGGTGCGATTTCAGTTTCAGAATTGTGCCTCGTGAAAAAACCAACCATTCTCATTCCATCACCGAATGTAGCGGAAGATCATCAAACCAAAAACGCGATGGCATTGGTGGAAAAAGATGCCGCAGTGTTGATCAAAGATGTTGAATCAAAGGAAAAAATGGTTGGTGCGGTGCTCCACCTCTTAACCGATGAAAAACGTTGCATGCATCTATCGAATAACATGAAGGAACTTGGAAAACCGTATGCAACGGAATCCATTGTCGATGAACTTGAAAAATTGATTCAATAAATGAACCGCCCAAGTGAACATATTGCTGCTTTTGACCGCGCCTATTTTATCGGAATTGGGGGAATTGGAATGTCGGCTCTTGCGCGCTACTTCAAACTGAAAGGATGGGAAGTTGCAGGTTACGATAAAACGCCGACGACGATCACGGATGCACTCGAGCACGAAGGAATTGCCGTGCATTTCGAAGATTTGGGTGAGAATTTACCAGCACATTTTACAAACGCCGAAAAAACCTTGGTTGTGTTCACGCCAGCCATTCCAAAGGAAATGAAGGAATTGTGTTTCGTTCAAGCCAGCGGATTTACGGTCATGAAACGGGCGCAAGTGCTTGGAATGATCACCCGTGACTCCAAAGCATTGGGCGTTGCAGGCACACATGGAAAAACGACAACGAGCACGATGTTGGCGCATATTTTGAACGAATCGGAGCTGGGTTGCAACGCGTTTCTGGGCGGAATCGGATCAAATTTTAATTCCAATTTCGTTTCGCACCCAACCAGTCCGTGGACAGTCATTGAAGCCGATGAATTTGATCGATCTTTCTTGCAATTGACTCCTTTTGCGTCCATTGTCACCTCTAATGATGCCGATCACCTCGATATTTATGGCGACGATACCGAATTCCTCGAAGGATTTAGGCAATACATTGACCTGATCAATCCAGAAGGATTTGCGGTCATTCACAAAGACATTCAACTCACTTCTCCCAACGAAATTCGCTATGGACTCAACGCAGATGTCGATTTTTCCGGGAACAACCTACGCGTGGTAAACGGCGCATTCTTGATGGATGTGCAAACACCAACTGAACATTGGGAAGCCGTTGAACTCGGGATTCCTGGAACGCACAACGCGGAAAATGCCTTGGCGTGTATCGCGGTGGGAACGAAACTGGGACTCTCCGAAATGGTATTGAGGGCTGCACTAAAATCTTTTTTAGGTGTAAAGCGACGGTTTGAATACCATATACGGACAGAAAACCGCGTGTACATCGACGACTATGCGCACCACCCAACAGAAATAAATGCCCTGCTCGACTCGGTGGAATTGATGTACCCCAACAAAAGAGTAATCGGCGTATTTCAACCGCATTTATTCTCACGCACGCGCGATTTCTTCGATGGTTTTGCGAGCGCACTCAGCCGATTGGACGAAGTGGTGCTATTGCCCATTTATCCTGCACGCGAATTGCCAATCGAAGGCGTAACAAGTGATGCGCTGTTGGAAAAAATTACTGCGAGCAAAAAATCTGTACGTTCACCTCAAGATGCGATTAGCTATGTTGGCCAAACCGAAAACGCGATCATTTTGACCATCGGAGCAGGTGACATCGACCGCATTGTCATTCCCCTATCCATCCAACTTTTGAACAATGCATAGAACGATAAAAATAATACTGTGGAGCTGTTTCGGAATCGGAATTGTCACTTTATTGATTGTTGTGCGAAGCATTCAAAACGAACGGATCCTTAATGAACCCGAAATAATTGTAGAAAAATTCGGAGAAGATCCATTTTTAACGGATCATGAGTTGTTAAAAAACCTGAAATTGAAAGGATTGTACACGGAAGGAATGCGAGGCGAAGAACTCGATTTGGAAGCAATTGAAACCTACGTAAGCAGCATTTCACAGGTCAAAACAGTCAAGGTTTTCATGGAGATTGGAAACGATTGGAAAATTAGAATTCAGCTTAGGCAGCCCGTCGTTAGGGTGTTCAACAAGTATCAAGAGACCTTTTACCTTGACACAGAAGGTGACATTATGCGGACAACTCCTTCGCATACAGCGCGAAGCATTGTAGCAAGTGGAGAGATCTTCGACCGCATCAGCGGGGAGTCTGTCAACGGAATTATTAACAACGATTCATTGAAAAGTATTCGAAAGCTAGATGATATCTATCGTATTTCAAGTTATGTTTGTTACGATCCCTTATTCCGCAAATTGATAGGTCAAATTTACCTAGATCGAGCGGGAGATTTTATCCTAGTTCCACTAGTGGGAGATCAAAAAATCGTATTCGGAACGGCGAATTCAGAAGAGGAAGTGAAAGCGAAATTTGAGAAACTTCGAATTTTCTACCGTGAAGGAATGCCTTATGTAGGTTGGGAAACTTATGCTGAGATAAACCTTAAGTACGATGAACAAATAGTGTGTAAACGAAAACCGACTGCTGAATAATTCAGGGTACAAGGACGAAAGAAATGAGTAAGATAATTGTAGGATTGGATATTGGGACAACAAAGATCGCTTGCTTTGTGGGTCGTAAAAATGAACACGGGAAAATTGAGATTTTGTCGATGGGAAAAGCGGAGTCACTTGGTGTGATGCGCGGAATTGTTTCCAATATTGACAAAACAATCCAATCCATTAATAGTGCTGTTGAAGAGGCGCAAAATCGAATTGAAGGTGAATTGAAAATCAACACCGTGAATGTTGGCATCGCTGGCCAGCATATCAAAAGCATTCAACACCGCGGAATTCATACTCGAACGAACATCGAAAAGGAAATTTCCCAAATTGATATTGATCACCTTGTGGACGATATGTATAAATTGGCGATGCCTCCTGGAGAACAAATTATCACTGTTCTTCCTCAAGAGTATATCATCGACAATGAGCAAGGAATCAAAGACCCGATCGGAATGTCAGGTGTGCGCTTGGAAGCGAACTTCCATATCATTACGGGTAACGTTGGTGCATCCATGAACATTCACAAATGTGTGGAACGCGCTGGATTGAAGGTTAAAGACATTATTTTGGAACCCATTGCCTCCGCAGATGCCGTGCTAACGGAAGAAGAAAAAGAAGCTGGCGTTGTGTTAGTGGATATTGGGGGTGGAACAACAGATATTGCCATTTTCCATGAAGGCATTATTCGCCATACAGCGGTGATTCCGTTTGGTGGAAATGTAATTACTGAAGACATCAAAGAGGGCTGCACGATCATGAAGCGACAAGCCGAAAAGTTGAAACAGAAATTTGGTTCAGCTTTGGCAAGTGAAAGTCAAGAAAATGAAGTGGTTGCCATTCCAGGTCTACGCGGTCGAGCTCCAAAGGAAATCACATTGCGTAACTTGGCCAGCATCATTCAGGCGCGAATGGAAGAAATTATTGACCTCGTTCATTATGAAATTCGCAATTCTGGATTTGAGAAAAAATTAATCGGCGGAATCGTAGTGACAGGTGGTGGTTCACAATTGAAGCACATCACACAATTGTTCGAATACGTAACTGGAATGGATGCGCGTTTGGGCTATCCGACCGAACATTTAGCGAACACGAACTCAGAAGCCATGATGAGCCCGATGTATGCAACTGGAATTGGACTTGTATTGAAAGGATTTGAAGATTTGGAGCGTAACGCAGCCACGGCAATTCCTGCTGCTGCAAGTACAGGCGAAGTGAAAACACATTCAGAAAAAACACGTGGATCATTTTTTGACACAATTGTCCAAAAAGGAAAAACGTGGTTCGCTGAAGAAGATTAAGAGATTACAACTAGAAAAGACAACAACTAAGAAAAATAGGAATGATGGATTTTGAAATGCCAAAAGGAGACTCCCAGTCAATAATCAAGGTGATTGGAGTAGGAGGAGGCGGTGGAAACGCTGTTAACCACATGTTTGACATGGGGATCAAAGGAGTGGATTTTGTCGTGTGCAACACCGATTTACAAGCATTGGAAATGTCACCAGTACCGTTTAAGATTCAGTTAGGACCTTCTCTAACTGAGGGTCGTGGTGCTGGATCGCTTCCAGAAATTGGAAAAAATGCTGCTGTGGAGAACATTGAGGAAATCAGAGAGTATTTGAGTAAAGAAACCAAAATGGTGTTCGTAACTGCCGGAATGGGTGGTGGAACAGGTACGGGTGCAGCCCCTGTAATTGCACAAGTAGCTAAAGAGCTTGGAATCTTAACAGTTGGGATAGTAACTGTACCATTCAACTTTGAAGGAAGAAAACGACGCATTCAGGCCGAAGAGGGCTTGGAAGCTATGCGCAATAGTGTAGACACGTTGCTGGTAATCAATAACGAGCGTTTGCGTGAGGTGACAGGAAATTTATCCATTACTGAGGCATTTTCTCAAGCAGATGATATCTTGGCAACTGCAGCGCGTGGAATTGCCGAAGTGATCGCTGTTACTGGTGCTATCAATGTCGATTTCAACGACGTGAACACAGTAATGAAAGATTCTGGTGTTGCGATCATGGGTAGCGCAAGTGCCGAAGGAGATAACCGCGCATTGAAAGCGGTACAAAAAGCGTTGGAATCACCTTTGTTGAACGACAACGATATCAGCGGTGCAGAATATGTATTGTTGAACATCACATACGGAGATCGCGAAGTGTTGATGGACGAAATCACAGACATTACGGATTACATTCAGGATGCTGCGGGATCAACTGCTGACGTGATTTTTGGTCACGCAAAAGACGAATCATTGGGTGAGAAAATCAATGTTACCGTAATCGCAACGGGCTTCAAATCGACACCATTGACCGGTTTCGAAAAAGCACCAGAACGCAACGTGACAACCTTGGAAGAGGAGAAAGCAGTGGAAATCAAATCGCCATTGGATTCTCCCACGCAAAAAAATCCATGGGCTGGAGCGAAAGAGGTTGAACCTGTTAAGCACGTTGAACCAGTTGCGGAAACAGAAGATGAACCATTTTTGAAAACCGTGACGCCTGAAGCAACAAAAGAAACTTGGACGGTGGAGCCCGTGAAAGCTCCACAAAAAGCGATCAGTTTTGATTGGGACATTGCACAAGAAGAAAAGAAGGCAACAGCGCAAACTGAGGAGGAAGTAAAGCGCTACGTCTTGGAAGACGATATGGAAAATGCGG
>JBFYPU010000341.1:0-7091 GCA_041303175.1 Crocinitomicaceae bacterium
GAAGGGAATTTGACCGAGATAATTGAAGAAATTCGCGAAAAGAAAATTCAACTTTCGATCTTGGGAATTGGGACAGTAAATGGTGGATTGATTCCGAAAAATCCGGCCCGCCCCAAACAAGGATTCAAAACGGATGCACGCGGAAAAACGGTCCTTTCAAAGCTAAATGAAGGCTTTTTGCGAAAATTGGCGAAGGACACCGGGGGCGCGTTGACGGTCAGTTCAGATGAATTCCCAGATCTTTCAGCTTTATTAACAGAAATTAATCAAATGAAGCGAACCAAAATAGATACTTTAGAGTTCGATATGAAGCAGCAGCGCTACCAAGTGCCTTTGTTTTTGGCGATACTCTGTTGGATTGGGTTCCTACTTTGGTCGCGAAATTATGTTGGTTTACTCGATAAATGGATTAAAAAATGAAACAGTTTTTTGTTTTACTTCTGGTTTCAATCAGTTCCTTGACTTTTGCACAAGGGGATGATTCTTGGCGTGATTCATTAGTCGTTGCGCGGAAGGCGTACGAGAAAAAAGACTATGCAAAGGCGTTGAAGTATTATGAATCAGCGCAGCGAAAAGCTCCCGACAACATTGATCTTTCGGATGAAATGGCGCAGTCTGCTTATCGGATGAGAGAATTTGAGCGTGCCGAAAAAATTTACCAGCAAGGAAGCAATTCCAAAAAGAGCAAACAAGAACGCGCGGACGCCATGCACAACCTTGGGAACGCGAAAATGAAGCAAAAAAATTACCAAGGCGCGATCGATTCATACAAAGAGGCATTGCGCAACAATCCGAAGGATGAACAAACGCGTTACAATCTCTCAGAGGCGATTCGAAAAATGAAGAGCCAGCAGGAAAATCCGCCGCCGCCACAAAATCAGCAGAATCAAAATCAGCAGCAGAATCAAAATCAGCAGCAGAATCAAAGTGGAAATTCGCAACAAAACAAGTCGAAGAACCAAAGTCAAAACAAGCCAGGACAGGGCAACAAATCGCAACAGAACGGCCAAAATCAATCCGGTCAAGGAGGATCGCAAAAAGAGAGTCAATCCAAGTCACCTGGAAAACTTTCCAACCAAATGGTGGAGCGCACCCTCGATGAAATAGCGAAAAAAGAAGGCGAAACGAAACGACGAATGTCTGGCACAACAAGTGGAGGAAAATCGTCAAAATCAGGGAAAGATTGGTAAATCATGATGCATAACGTTCTCTCATTTATTGGTGTTTTTGCATGTCTGACGGCTTTTTCTCAAAAGGGGGAAGTTGTTTTATCGGCCTCTACCACAACGGTTGAAGTTGGTGAAACGATCATTTTAAAGGTGGAAACAAATATCGACGGTGCATTTGAAATCGACAACCTTCCTGCTTCTTTCAATTACGGTGGCGCAATGTCGAGCGGAATGAACTACCAAATGGATTACAACACAGGCGACGTCCACGTCATCTACACCCATTCTCAGAATGGAACATTCACCAAACCAGGCACCTATAAAATTGGTCCAGCCTACATCAAAAAAGGTGGAAAGGCGTATCAATCCAATATTATCACGATTCGTGTAGGAAAAAAAATCCAGATGAACGCCGGTAAAGTGAATACGCAACAATTAAAAGATCCAGCGTTTGGTGTCATTCAAATCAGCAAAAGCACGATTTATGAAGGCGAACCGATTGTGGTTTCCGCAAAGGTTTATTCGCGCTTTCAACCCACGGGAATAGGTAACTACAGCACATTCATCCAACGAAAAGGCATCGAATACCACGAATTGATGAATCCTAGCCGGCAGTTGAAAGTCCGCGAAGAACGCTTCAAAGGAAATCCCTACTTCACCTTCGAATACGATCGGAATGTCATTTTCCCTTCCGGAACTGGACTTTTCTCGCTCGAATCGTTCACAATGGAACTCGTTCAGCAATTCAACGGATACAACGTCATTTCCAATGGGGCAAACATCACCATTAAACCACTTCCTCCCAATGCTCCATCTGATTTTATTGGTGCGGTCGGAACCTTTTCCATTACGCGAACCATCGACACATCACGTGTAAAACAAGGCGATGTATTCAAATTAACGATCACAATAGACGGTGTAGGAAATATCCAAAACAGTTTAGAACCTGAACTCAATTTACCAAAAGGAATGATCGTGTATGGAGATCCCGTGATTACCAACCACATCTCATATGGCGTAAATGGTGGTGAAGGAAGCATCACGTATGAATACAACATTCAGGTTTCGACAAGTGGGAAAATTAACTTACCAGGTACAAGCATTTCCTACTTCGATCCCGTTTCGGAAAAATACGTGCGCGTGAAAAGTGTGGATCATCCCATGCTGATCGTTGAAGATAAAAATTACCTTGCGGCGGGATCCGGTAAAAGCCCAACAAACACGGAAAGTTACGAAGTGGATCCAAGTGAATTGAGAACCGTGAAAGATGTACGCGCCACACATTCCATTTTTGGAAGCACGCTCTTCTGGTCAGGACTTGCAGCACCATTATTCTGTGCATTGTTCTTCGTCTTTTTTGTGAAACGCCGGGAAAATCCATCGGAGAAAATCATCGCCAAACACGTGATTCAACAGAAAGACAAAGAGCTGCAAACGCTTGTTGCACAAACGAAATTGTTGGTTCATTCGGGTGAAAACAATGCATTTTTCTTAAGTGTAGAAAATTCCTTGCGGAAGGCTTTTGAGTGTAAACTGGCCATTGTTGACGAAGAGCGAATCTTAAGTAAATCAGAAATTTATGGCTATTTGCAGGATTCCCATCAAGAGCATTTGGACGAATCGGTTCGTGCACTGTTCAGAACCTGTGAAGAATCGCGCTTTGGTTTTGGAGTTTCCTCCGACCTGCGTCAACCCGCGTTTGAGCAATTGCAATCCATTTTAGCTGCCTTGAAAATATGAAACGGATTCTGACCCTTCTTGCGTGCGCAGTTTCGCTCTTCGGTTTTGCGGGCTCCAATTTTGACGAAGGCATCAAGGCTTATCAAGATTCCAATTACGTTCAAGCGATTGAGAAATTTCAGGCCTCGCTTGCCGAAACGCCGAACGATGTTGCTTCCTACTACAATCTAGGCTTGGCTTACGCAGAATCAAAGCAACTCGGAAAGGCTATTTGGTCCTTCGAAAAAGTCTTGAAACTCTCACCTGCGGATGTGGACGCGAAAGATCGGATTGAAACCTGCTATGCAACCCTCAATCCATCCATTGCATGGGAACCGCGTTTGAACCGCTTCACTTCGCTCTTGTATGGGTATTCCGGCACGACATGGTCAGTGTTCGCCATTGTTCTCAGCGTACTCCTCTCTCTTTGCGTGATTTTCTTCCTCCGCACGCGCGAAATTTCCACGAAGCGCCTCTTTCTTGCCCTCGGATTTCTGAGTTTAGTCACACTGATTGCATCTGTTTTTATTGCGGCAGGAGCATCCAAACATGCCGAAGAAACCCGTTTTGCCGTGGTCACAAAAGCGAAGATTCCAACCTATGACTCGCCCAAAAAACAATCTTCGGTTCAACTCAAAGAAGGCGATCAATTGGAACTCTTGGAAGACGAATTGATCAGTTCAGAGTTCATCAAAGTGTCCTCGCATTCTGGTGATACGTATTTGGTGAAATCGACAGATGTTGATTTTATTTGAGGAAAACGCCTTACGGTTTTTGTGCCTCCTTTCTCTTTCCCTTTTTTTTCTTATCGCCCAACGCTTGAAAATTTCCAACTGTTTCGAGACCTGTAATGGACGTGCTGTCGCGGAAAACTACATTTTGCTCTCTATCAAGAACTGTGAGAACCAATTTTGCATCGATGCTTTCCGAAATTCGCCTATCCATTGAGCCCTGAACGGGCGCTTTCAAGGTTCCAGACTTACTGCGATATGTTTCAATCTGATAGGTATACAATTTTTCGGTAATCGTGATTCGGATCGTGTCTGAAGCGTTGGGTTCAAGGTACAACTTGGCATTTGTGTAGGTCGCAAATCGGTGGACAGTTCCGTTGTGCAGGAAGAAACCGAGAAAGCCCGGAAAGGAACTTCCAAGCCACGGCACATTTGCCACAGACAGCATAAAAGACGTGTTTGCTGTGTTAAAATTATTCGTCTGCAGCCAAATCCAAGCCGAGGGCATTGAACTCCCCCAATCCTTTTCGATATAGCCCAAACCTTGATCAAACGCGTAAGTTGTTTCATTTTTTTCCAGTTCGCCCGACAAGCTGTGGTTCAGACTCACAACCCCATGATAACATTCCATAAAGGGCACAAAACGGTACCAGCCCATGATGGCCTCGTTGCGCTTTTCAGAAAGAAGCACTTGATTCGACATGAGGATCGTTCCCTGAATGTTCGTGCTGTCATTCTGAATATTGAGAACAATGCTATCCTCCGAAAAATAGTTGTCGCCAATGCGCGCCGCAAACTTCTCTTTCGAAAAGCTAAATGCCTCGATCGGAAAACGATAATAATCCGTTTGGGCTGTTGTTCCATCAATCATTTGAATGAAAGCGTGTTGCTCTTCCCCATTTTCAGACAGCGAAATGCCCGGGATGACACTTAAAATGGAACTTCCATCCGCAGATACCATTTTAAAATACCAGCCTTCAAAGTAGTTCTTCTTCTTTTTGTTTCCTTGAAAAAAGGGCGGGTTTTTGCGCTTTTTGGTATTGTAGCCTGGAATGGACTTATGCTCTGAAAAAACGACTTCGTCGGTTGGGAGTTGCGCATGCGCTAGGTGTGACGAGAAGAGCGAAAGAAATATGGGAAAACAGTATGGGAAAATAACTTTCATCATCAATAATACTCAATGTTTCGCGTAATGACATAGACGTTTTCATCATCAGAGGCTTTTATTGTCTTTTTTATCCAATTTCCTTTTTGATCAAAATCGTATGCTATTTCCGTAACATACAGACTGTCGTCATCTGGTTCTGTTTCTATTGATTTTATCTCATTCCCATTTTCATAATAATAGACGACTCCACCATTAGGCAGATCATCTGTATAAAGTAACCAATTTTCCACTGTCATTTGATTATTTTCATACGAATAGTAGGTTTTTTCTGTTAATCCGTCTTCATTATCACCCATTTCGAGCTGAAGGATATTACCAATGGAATCATAATGGATAAATTGAAAATCTATATAGTCGTCATAGTATGAAAGAACCTTAATTGGTCTATTTTGGTTGTCATAGAAAAAGGAGTCTACCAATTGGACTAGATTTTCAAAGTCACTACCTTTTTTTATAACTAGATTCCCTGATGTATCATAGATATAGTCAATTTTAATGCTGGTTGTTTTAACCGGAGGATCTTCTTTATCCGATAGATCTATTTCTAATTGTCTACTTTCATAATGTTCAACTGTAATTTTGTCGAAGCTGTCGTATTCAAAGACGTGATGAGAATTCGGCAGAATGCTTTCAATGAGTTTGCCATTTTTGTAGGTAAAGACTTTGAATGGTTCAATGTTTCCATCCACGTATGCATCGATTTTAATCAAATTGCCTTGTGGGTCATACGCCGATTTGGTGTCTGTTTGCCAAGGATGTTCCCAACCAGGGCGCGAAGCAACATATTCCCCATTTTGCTCAATTCCAATAAAACCCTTCTCTTCAACAGAACGAACCGCCCCCTTCAAATTTTCAGTAGTTAAGTTTGGAGCATGCGGGTATAATCCTTCTTGACCTGTTGACCAAAATGAAATGAAAAGAAGGAAGATGAGGATTCGTTTCATGCGCTAATACTTGTGGATTCAAAAAAACAACTCTAAATAAGAAAACCCGCTCAATGAACGGGTTTCCAATTTCTTACTACAATTTCTTAATGATCATGGTTGTGACCATCACCATCGTGGTGCTCGTGTTGTTCCACGGGTGCAGCTTTCACGCTAATGATTTCCAACTCAAAAATCAAATCAGAGTACGGCGGAATGGCTGCTCCACGTCCCTGCGCACCATAAGCGAGGTGATACGGAATGAAGATTTTTCCTTTTCCTCCAGGCCCCATCAATCCAAGTCCTTCTTCGAAACCAGGAACCATTCGGTTCACTTTGTATTTGAAGTTCATCGGTTGACCGCGATTGTGTGATGAATCGAATTCGAGTCCAGATCTACGGAAAGTACCTCTGTAGTGCACAGACATGTCGCCCCCAGTCTCAGGCAATTGCGCACCTCCTTGATTTTCAATCACGTATACCAATCCTGATGCTGTTTGAAGTGCATTTGGATACTCCTTCAAAATTTCTTGGTACATGAAATCATTGAACGTCGGTGGTTTCATTTTCGAAACTGTCTCAATGTATGCGCGATCCGCAGCTTCCATCTCTTTCATTTTTTCAGTCAGTTCCGTAATTTTTGTGTCCATTGTCGCATCACTCGGGTCAAGGCGTTTCACTTCTTGGCATGAACGAATAGCACTTTCTAAATCTCCAGCACTCTCAAATGCAGTTAATTCTTCTTTCACTTTGTTCAATTTCTTAACACGGGCCTCAGCTTCCGCCGCTTTAAAAACATTTGTCGCGTTCCATTTCTTTGCAACTTTTCCAACGCGAATGATTTTTACCGTTTGCATGATGTCATCTTGCGCGATTGCATTCACAACATCCTGTCCATACACCACGTGTCCAAAAACAGAGTGTTTGTCGTTGAGATGAGGTGTTGCTTTGTGCGTGATGAAGAATTGACTTCCGTTTGTAGCCGGTCCAGAATTCGCCATCGACAAAATTCCAGGTCCGCTGTGTCTCAAATCTGGATGAAATTCATCTGCAAATCGATGTTTCGGTCCACCCATTCCAGTTCCCGTTGGATCACCTCCTTGAATCATGAAATCTGCAATCACACGGTGAAATTTCAATCCGTTGAAGAAAGGTGTTGTATATTTATTTGTGTCCACAGAAAAATTCCCCTCTGCTAATCCCACAAAATTCGCGACTGTCATTGGTGCTTTTTCATGCTCCAATTTGATCATAATCACACCTTTAGTTGTTGTGAATTCCGCGTAAATCCCTGCTTCCAACTTTGGCTTTTTCGGTGATTTTTTCTTGTCTTTCCCCCCTTTTTGAGCGATCACATTTGTACTAAGGAGTGCTACAGAGA
>JBFYPU010000342.1:0-7479 GCA_041303175.1 Crocinitomicaceae bacterium
GCTTGAATCGAAAGAATATAGTAACCACTTGGAACACTTACCTTGAAATTAACCAGTGAGCTTTCAACGAACTCTTCCGTGCGAAGGACTTTACCGTTCAGATCCAGCACACTAATACGAATCAATGTGAATTCGTCCCCTAAATCCACAAAGAAATTTCCATTATTAGGATTCGGATAAACACGTATTTGATCAGATGGATTAACCTCAACTATGCCAACAGAATTCACAGTTTGACAAGCCGAAGTATCTGAACAATTGTTTTCTGTTACAACTACTGCAAAATCACCATTCACATTTGTCGTGAAATTTTGTCCAGTCTGCCCAATAATTGGGCTATTTCCATTGCCACAATCAATCCATTGGTATGAAGCATTTGCATTATTCGCAGAGATCGTTATGCCATCAGAACTTTGACTCGTGCTCACATCTAGTGAATTGATTGTCAGGTCAAGTGTCACTATGGAGTCACATCCGTATATCGAAAATAAATTAGCTGTTGCCGTGTTGTTATCTGAGGTGTACGTATTCCCATCTATCCATGTAAAAGAATTACATGCTTCTTGAAAATCAACACCGCTTGTATTTTGGTGAACAGTCAGATTTAAGGTCACCAAGGAGTCGCAACCATTTGTGGTAATTAAATTAACCGTGGCCGTGTTGTTATCTGAGGTATAAGTGTTACCATCTATCCATGTGAAAGCATCACATGATTCTTGAAAATCAACGACACCTACGCTTTGGTGAACCGTTAAATTTAAGGTCACCAAAGAATCGCAACCATATATATTTTGAAGACTCTGTTGGTACATCCCGGAGCTCGAATAAGACACCCCATTCCAATTTAATGAATCGCATTCACCAAGTGAAATGCTAAATTCCGATGAACTATGGAATCCGTCACTAATCGTATTGAGAACAGTATTCGTGAAAATTGGAGGATTAAAATCAAAATAGATGCTTGCACTATTCTCAATTACTTCGTTATTCATCAAGCCTGAATTAGGCCTCGATTCAAAAATAATATAGCCTATACTTCCCAAGGGATCACTCAAGCTATCGGGTAAAAGGATACTATCAAAATTAAACAAAATTGTACGCGTGTCAATGAGTTCCACCTGAACGGGATGACTTTTTGAAACCACTCGAAAGGAACTAAGGTCAAGTAAGTCACTCAACGTGTCAAGCACTGTAATATTAATCGCCTCAGAATTCCCTGTATTCTGGAAACGTACCGTATATGTTAGCAACTCATTCGTATCAATGTAATTAGGAATGCACTCCCCTGTCGGATAAACCTTTTTATCATTTGGATCATATCCATTGATAATAGGGAACCAATAATTCCGGATATTATCCAATGTATCAACATCTGCAACTAAAGGATCAATCATTAAGTCTATGAATACTGAATCACCAATTTGATAACTAGTTGAAACGCCAACATTCAAATCAATAATGAAACTGCTCGAATCATATGTTAGTGCTGTAAAATTCCAAGTTAGTGTGTCTCCTGATATTTGGTTTGCTGGAGGAGCTACTGAATTCACTGTTAACCCATTCGGTAAAACCATTGAAATACTTCCATCTGTTGGAACACATGTTTTATTCAGTCCATCAACCGTTATATAAGTGTCAAAACCTGGACGAAAAGACCCTACAATTAAATTAGCCGTTAAGTCATAGCTTGCAGAATCCAATGGTGCTTGTAGATACACCACTCCAACATCCGAATTATTCAGCGAATCCATCACTGTGGCAGTATAAAAACCTTCGTCGGTATAGGTATATATTTGATTCGCGGAAAATGGCATTCCATCCCAACTATACAAATATGGGGGTATTCCATATGTTGAGTTTACAATCACCTCGCCAGCTGCTGAACAATCTGCCGCCAACGAGTTGGCAAATGATAGCTGTACTTCCGGAATAAAATTATCATTTTCCAATCGAATAAGTGAGGTTCCTGATAGATAATCAAATCCTCCAGTTTGATTTATAGGTTCGGAGCCCACAATAATTTTTCCGTCCGACTGAAACGCTGCATTGGATTGAAAGGGGATGTATGGTGGAACGAAGCTTGTGTCTAGCGATCCATCGGCATTCAGTCTAAATAGATTACCAACCGGCTGCCCGTTGTAACTCACGAATATACCAGAAACAAGTATTTTTCCATCGGGCATCAGAACCAAATCCCAACCCCGAATTGAGTTGGAAGAACTTAGATTATCCAAACCTGTTCCAATATCAAATGTAGAATCGATGCTTCCATCAAAATTAAGTCGCGCAAGTCCGTTCATTGTTGAATTATCCACCTTATTGAACTTACCTGCTATCAAAATCTTTCCATCTGGCTGCACGATAACGTCTGACACCCAAACATCACTTGTTGGCGCACCAGTTAATGTTATGCCGTTAGTAATCAGAAAAGTCGTGTCACGACTTCCATTCATATTCAATCGCGAAAGGTTATACAGCGTATCTGTTCCATATTGTATGAATGTACCACCAATTACAATAAGTGAATCGTTTTGAACATCAAAAGCCGAGATATTTCCTGAGATACGATCCAAAACCCCAATAGTAGTCGGGACATTCAAAATAGGATTAACGGAACCGTCTAAATTTAATAGTTGAAGCCTTTTACGATTAATGGATGGCGAAAGATCACTATATTCAAAAATATTGCACAATAAGCCTCCATTATTCAACTTCATAATCTTATTTCTTGAATAGCTTGTTGAGACCGAAGGAGCACAAATGATCGAAACACCAGAGAAAAAAGATTGAACTAAAGCCCCAGAACTTGAAATTTTCGCAATTTTAGAGGCGGTCATTCCGTTAAATGAAGTAAAGTCACCAATTACAATCATTGATCCGTCATCCAAAATTTCAAATGCTTCCACGTGATTATTGAACCCCGTACCTATATTAAAACTAGTATCTAAAAAACCATCCTCATTCGTTCTAAACATCGAGTTTGATGAAACATTATTATAGTGAGAGAATTTGCCACCGACAACAATTTTACCATCATTTTGCACTTTTATCATTGGTGACCCCACTGGGCTAGTACTAAATCCAGCGGTCAATCGCACACCGAGACCATTTATTGCCTTGTGAATCGTACCATTAAAATCTAAGTATCCAATCCCATTATTGATATTATAGTTAGAGGCAGAAGAATTAAAGGAACCTCCGTAAATTAAACCACTTTGATTCTCATCAATTGTCTTTATTGCGCCATTAGGTCCACTGGAAGATATACTTGGATCTGTCAAATCTGCCTCGTACAGAAAATTTCCGTTCACTCCTAACTTCACTATTCTCGCAGCTTGAACTATAAAAATGGAATTGTCGTTTCTTACATGAATGTCCGAAATAGCTCCATTTCCAAAGAAGGGAACATTGAATGTTGCGTCTTCAATACCAAGAAAATTAAGTCTTACCAATCCGTAGGAATCTGGTCCAGTAATCAACGCATTCCCCTGCAATTCAATCGAGTAAGAATAGGGTAAATAAAAATTGTCAAAATTGAGATCAACCGTACCATTGGGGTTCAGGCAAATAATCGAATTATACGTCACAGAGGGAGTTCCTGCCTGAATCGTAAAACTTCCCACCGCGACAATTCGCCCATCAGGTAAGATTTGAGTATCGTATATAGACGAATTTGGATCTACATAGTTGAAAGTAGCTGTGCTGGTATTAAATGTTAAATCGACTAATCCACTTGGAAGCAAACGAACAATCCGTTGCCTTGATACTCCATCATAGGCATTAAATTGACCACCTAATAGTATTTTACCATCTGATTGAATCTCTATAGACCGAACTAGCTGTCCTGATGCTGAACCATTGTAGGTTGCTCCAACGCCCAAATTGAATGATGGATCAACAATTCCATTTGGTAACAGTCGAATCACATCATTTGCAGCTACTCCATCAAAACTAGAAAAATTCCCGCAAACGATGATTTTACCATCAGCCTGTAGTGCCATATTCGTAATCGTTCCATTGATGGAAACACCTGCAAGAAAATTGGTATCCAATGTCTTGTCAGCTTTAATTCGGCAAATAGACTCTTTCAAAACACCTGTTGAACGAAAGTAACCACCCAGGATCACACTATTATCAGGTTGAACCAATACTTTATTAACCGTTATCGGAGTTGAACCATATGGAATGAGAAATTTGTGAAACGCTTTAGGATTAAAGCTCGAATCCATAGATCCATTTTGCGCTAAAAGAACATTTCCAAAAAGGATAAAAAGTAGTGCTAAAGACGTAACTCGCAAGTTAAACATACGGTATTTTTTTATTGCATAAAGTTAATCATAAAAAATTTATTGGTTTGAATCTGACCACAAAGCTCCTGCTTAACAATGAATCGAGGCATCTTTGAACAGAAAGTAGCAATGCGCATTCAACCAGCGTGCTCTAGACAAGAATAAGCGCAGAATACATATTAGAGCAACCTATCCAAACTTCGGTACTGCATAGCCTCTTTCTTGTGGCGCCGAGCGATGTGTTCAACCGTGTAGAGGTCGGCATTGGTTCGAGCGACTTGAAATCTCATTGCACAACCTCTTGCAATTGTGCTTCAATGTACTTATCTGGACTCGCCCGTCGTCTTTAAACTTGTATAGATATCGTCAACTTACCGCCCAACCCTTTTCCCATGCGAATGAACCTCGCAAAAAAGCAGGTTCACATTCTTGAAAAAATCACGATTTCTGTTGAAGGGCATTTACCTTCTCAATTTATAAACCTCACCCACCCCACTCTTTTCGATCCAAACTCCGATACTGAATGGCCTCTGCAATGTGGCGCGGAGCGATGTGCTCGGTGGCGTCTAAGTCGGCAATGGTTCGAGCGACTTTTAGGATTCTGTCGTACGCGCGTGCAGAAAAGCCAAATTTCTCCATGGCTTTTTTAAGGATGTCGGCGCAGGTAGTGTCAAGTCCGCAGTATTTTCGGATTTGCTTGGAGGACATTTCTGCATTGGAAGCGATGATTCGGTCCTGGCTGGGTTGTGGCACTGACTTGGGTGTTTGGGATTCGGGGTTCGAGAGCCTCACCCCTCTTATTTCTTTCTTTAAGTCAACTTCCGATTCAAAACGTTTGATCTGAATGTTACGGGCTTTGTTGACCCGTTCACGGATGCATTCACTTGATTCGCCTTTGCGCTCGTCTTGCAGTTCGTTATAGGAAACAGGCGTCACTTCGATGTGGAGATCAATTCGATCCAAAAGTGGACCTGATACGCGATTCAAATAGCGTTCAACCGTTCCCGAAGGGCAGCTGCATGCGCGTTCAGGATGATTGTAGTAGCCACACGGACAGGGATTCATGGCTGCAATTAACACAAAATTGGCAGGGAAATCTATCGTGAATTTGGCGCGTGAAATGGTCACCATTCGATCTTCCATCGGTTGCCGCATAACCTCCAATACCGCCCGCTTGTATTCTGGCAGTTCATCCAAAAAGAGGACGCCATTGTGCGCCAAGGAAATTTCACCCGGTTGCGGATAACCACCTCCTCCAACAAGTGCTACATCTGAAATGGTATGGTGGGGCTTTCGGAAGGGTCGTACACGCACGAGACCGTTGTTCCCCAATTTCCCCATTACCGAATGAATTTTTGTAGTTTCCAAGGATTCACTCAAGCTCATTGAAGGAAGAATTGTTGGGAGTCGCTTCGCTAGCATAGATTTACCAGAGCCTGGCGGTCCGATAAGAATGACGTTGTGTCCACCTGCAGCCGCAATTTCGAAGGCGCGTTTGCAATTTTCTTGGCCTTTCACATCGCTGAAATCAATGGCATCCAATCCATCGGAGGTTCCGAGATGAACTTGGTCGGCAACCACAGGTTCAATCGTCAATTTCCCGTCCAAAAAATCAACGGCTTCACGGAGGGTACTCACGGGAATCACCTTCAATCCCTTCACGACGGCTGCTTCTTCTCCATGCGATTTTGGCAGAATAACCCCCTTAAATCCTTCTGCAGCGGCGCGCAATGCAATTGGCAAAATTCCTTTCATTGGCTTGATGTCACCATCCAAGGAAAGTTCTCCCACGATCAGATAATCTTCCAAGAGGCGATTCGAAATTTGTTCGCTCACTGCGAGAATTCCAAGCGCAATCGGCAAGTCGAACGTCGCGCCTTCCTTCCGAATATCTGCTGGTGCCATGTTGATGGTCAATTCTCGACCCGCCGGGAATTTGAATCCATTATTGATCAAAGCGGCTTTGATCCGTTGCTGTGATTCCTTAACGGCGGCGTCGGGCAATCCGACCAAAAAAAAGTTAATTCCTTGCGCGAGATTTACTTCAATAGTGATCAGTTTTGCGTCAACACCAAATGGGGCTGCAGCGTAGGTTTTTACTAACATAGTTGTACTTTTTTAGGTAGCTGTGTACTATTAAGTTAGGGAAAAAGTTGAAAACGATCACGCAGATCCGCTAAAAAGTTGCGGTGAAAAAGGACTTTTTTTGAGGACTAAAAAACGTGTAAAATGGATAGGTAATCCATCCAAAAGCTAGTCAACCCACAAAAAAAAGGCCAACCGTTAGGTCGACCTTTCACTAAATTCTATCGCGTTCTGGTTAATGCACTACTTCTACTTGAAGTGTTTTCACACCTGATGGAGCTTGCACACGAAGTGTATACATTCCATTCGCCAAATTCGCTGTTTCAATTGAAAACTCCAGAACTGGTGAGCTGATTTCTTGTTGGTAAACCACGCGTCCGTTCAAATCCGTGAGCGTCACAAGTGCTTCGTTGATTTCGTTTTCAAACTGAATACTAAATTTATCTGCTGTAGGATTTGGATAGACTGTTGCGTTGATCGTATTATCTGCTTCTTCCAATCCCAATCCGCAGTTGAAATCTGGGCGAACAACAATTGCTCGTGGACTAGACAAGAAGAATAGATCTCCTACTCCGTTATAACCATACACCATTTGCTCTGGCACCGTTTGTCCATACATAAAGCTTACATCATCCGTACCGTCTGGAAGTCCACCTGAGTGACCAGCAACCACAAGGATTTCTTCATCCGCAAACACTTCTGCTGGCACAGCCATTTCGAGTGAGATAATCGTACCAACTTCCGCAGCAGTGATGGTGTGGAAGAATGTTGAACCTCGATTCACAAATTCAGAATTCACGGGATCATAAGCGTACACCTCACCAAAAATTTCTTTTCCATTGTTTTGTGCATTGTTCGCAATTCCAATTTGAATACATTCAACAACATCGTCAACTGTCACTTGATAAATATTCCCAATTTTGAAAGGTGATCCCGTATTGGATGAGAAATTAGAAATAGAACCTGTCGATTGACTTCCGCTGGTCAAATTATCCAAGCCAAATACCGAAGACGTGATTTGAATGCTGTCGACAAACGTATTATTGGTAAGATTCCCGTCAACTCCAGAAGTTGTTTGGGCTTCATAAGCAACGTCATACATTCC
>JBFYPU010000343.1:0-4191 GCA_041303175.1 Crocinitomicaceae bacterium
ATCTAAAATGAGTACAGGAATCTTTAAAGAAGCATTTTTCGGAGTTTGGAAAATGCGTAAAATGAAATTATGAGTGCAGCTATCATCCTTCGATCTGGAACAATTGTAAATGAGGGTCGACAATTCAATTCAGATGTATTGATCAAAAATGGTCGAATCGAAAAAATTGCTCCTTCCATTTCAAACGATTGCAACGCAACGGAAATCGAACTTTCTGGAAAGTATATTTTACCAGGTTGCATCGATGATCAAGTGCATTTTCGCGAGCCAGGATTAACACACAAAGGCGACATCAGATCGGAATCGCGCGCGGCAGTCGCAGGTGGAATTACTTCCTATATGGAGCAACCGAACACCAAGCCTACGGCTACAACCATTGAAGAACTAGAAAAGAAATACAAGCGTGCGAGTGAAGTTTCAATCGCAAATTATAGTTTCAACATGGGAGCTACCAACGACAACTTGGAAGAGTTGAAACGGGTGAGTAAAACAGATGTTGCTGGGATTAAAATTTTTATGGGTTCATCTACAGGAAACATGTTGGTGGATGAATGTTCAGCCCTAGAAGGGATTTTTCAACTGGATCACCAGTTGATTACGCACTGCGAGGATGAAGCAACGATTCAAGCGAACTTGCTAGCTGCTAAGGCAGTGTATGGCGAAGACATTCCAATGAGCATGCATCCGCTGATTCGAAGTGAAGAAGCATGCTATTTGAGTTCGTCTGCAGCGGTTGAATTGGCGAAAAAGTATGGAAGTCGCCTGCATGTTTTCCATATTAGTACAGCTAAAGAATTGGCGTTGTTTGACAATTCCATTCCCTTAGAGCAAAAGAAAATCACTGCAGAAGCCTGCATCCATCATTTGTGGTTTTCCGACGAAGATTACGCCGAAAAAGGAACGTATATCAAGTGGAATCCATCAGTGAAAAAAGCCAGCGATAGAGAAGCGATCTTCCAAGCGGTCTTGGATAATAAAATCGACGTGATTGCCACAGATCACGCTCCACATACCATCGAAGAAAAAGAGGGTAACTATTTCACTGCGCCATCCGGTGGACCACTGGTTCAGCATGCGCTGCTTGCAATGTTACACAAGGTTGAGCAAGGGAAAATTTCCATTGAGCGGGTCGTCGAAAAAATGGCCCACGCCCCAGCGATTTTGTTTAATGTGTATGAACGGGGATTTATCCGAGAAGGATATTTTGCTGATTTAGTCATTGTTGATCCGAATAAAAGCCATACTGTTTCGAAGGAAAATCTGCTCTATAAATGCGGTTGGTCTCCGTTTGATGGATTTACTTTTTCCAATTCCATTGATATGACACTTGTGAACGGTAATGTTGTTTACCAAAACGGATTGATCGTCGAAGGTTCAACGGGTAGCAGATTGCTGTTTAACAGATGATTCGAATCGCAGGTATATCACTCTTCATCCTGATCGCCTCATGTACGCGCACCATCGATCGTGTTCCAGAACCTGAAAATCTCATTCCGCGGGCAAAAATGATCACTGTACTCAAAGAAATGATGAAGTTGGAAGCACATGTTCAAACGCAATATGGACAAGTTTCCACCTACTACAAAGTCATGCGCCAATCAGGTGATTCACTTCTCGGAAGTTTCAAACTCGATCGAAAGACCTATGAGGCATCAATGGATTATTATGGGTCGCGTCAAACCGAGATGCAGGAAATCTATAGTGAAACCTTAGAAAAGCTCAATGCCGAACTGGGTGCATTGCAAGCGAAATGATCGTCATCCTTGTAGTATGAAGGGTTAGCAATGTGAATGCCAAATTTCACATTCGTTTTTCCATCTTTTGTGATTCTTTTTTTAGTACTTTTAGTAATACGAACAACGACGTTCGAAAATCTACGTCTTGCTTGTACTTAATGGTTGGAAGCAACTCCTACAAAACTATGAAAATGATTCTTCTAGATTCCGTTCAGCTAAAGCGGTTTGCGCTTTTTATCTTGCTTTTTATTGGTGTCAATTTCTCAGCGTCAGCCTCGCACTATTCAGGTGGTGAGTTGACCTTCGCTTATACTGGACCTAATCAGTATTTGGTCACTTTTACGGTTTACCGTGATTGCAATGGTGTTTCTGTGGGTTCAACTCAAATTGTAAATTATTCATCAGCAGCATGTGGAGTGAATGCGAGTTTAACTCTCAATTTACAATCAACCACGGAAGTAACACCTCTGTGTCCGTCAGAGCCTAGCGCTTGCGGCGGAGGTGGAACCCTTGGGATTCAACTACTTGTTTTTCAGGCAACACTCAATTTACCGCCTGGATGCAGTGATTGGGTGCTTTCAACCGAAAGTTGCTGCCGAAATGCTGCGATTACCAATCTTGCTACGCCAAGTAATCAATCCATTTACATTGAAGCGCATTTGAACAACACACCAGGCTTGATGGACAGTTCCCCATCTTTTTCTAGTCCGCCACAGTTCTTTGGATGTGTAGGACAAACGATTAATTTTCAGCAATTGGCCTATGATGCAGATGGCGATGTACTCGTTTACTCGCTGGTTTCTGCCATGCAAAATGGCACAACAAATGTGAACTACGCAGGTGGATTTAGTGGTGTAAATCCATTCACTGTTCCACTGGTACTCAATCCGAGTACAGGTCAAATAACGTTTACACCGAACGTTCCTCAGGTTGCTGTTGTGAGTGTGCTCATTGAAGAATATCGCAATGGCGTACTGATTGGATCAATTATGCGAGACATTCAATTCGTGATTCGCCCATGCAACAACAATTTGCCAAATGTCTCAGGAATCAACAACGTTCCGGGTGTTTATAGCATCACGATTTGTGAAGGATCTAGTACCTGTTTTAACATCTTTGGCACGGATCCAGACGCAGGTCAAAATTTGAGTTTAACCTATGCAGGAGCAATTCCGGGAGCAATATTTACACAAACAGGGACCGCAACGAGCCCATCTGGCACCTTTTGTTGGAACAGTGCAGGAAGTCCTCCGGGCACCTATAATTTTTCAATTACAGCCGAAGATGATGCCTGTCCATTGATAGGTCAAAACTCGATCCTTTTTACGGTTGTGGTTATACCCAATCCAAATCCACCTGTAAATGCTGGGGTCGATGTGAGTATTTGCGCGGGTAACTCTGTTACGTTGAATGCTACAACTTCAGCGGCGCCAGGTATTATTTCCTCATTCAATTGGGCACCAACTTCGAATCTGACTACTCCGAATGCGCAATCCACCTCGGCAACTCCATCAACTACAACTTCGTACACGGTAACCTTACTCTATAACGATGGCTGTACTTCGAATGACGCCGTTACGGTAACTGTCCTAGCCGATCCAATGGCTAACGCTTTCCCAACTGGCGGCACAGCCTGTGGAGGTGCTAACTTCGTGCTAACGGGTACAACCAACTTGCCAGGAATGAATTTTCAATGGTCTGATCCATTAATGGCACCGTTGGGTGCTGGTGTTGTGAGTGGTGCCCAGTCATCTTTGACGGTTACACTTCCGACCGCTCCAGGCACATACAATTATACATTCACAGTGACAGATCCAGTTTCTGGTTGCCAATCAACGGATGTGGCTTCCGTAACAGTTGGAGCTCCTCCGCCGTTGCCAAGTTGCGTAAATATCTATGTGTCTACAACAGGAACGGTTGCATCAGCAGGAACTCAAGCTGATCCAACAACATTAGCAGAAGCACTTGCACGTGCATCCTGTAACGATGCAGTCATAAAAATGGCCACTGGGACGTATACAATCGATAATCCACTCACAATTGGAAGTTTTGTAACCCTAGAAGGTGGCTTTCAACAAGGCAGTGCTTGGACAAAAATCAGTACTCCTGGTGCAACGACGATCACGCGTTCTACCTTAAATCCAGAAGGACCAGTCGGTCAACAACGTTTAGTTGCTTTTTATGGAAATGGTGCAGTGGGATGGCGCTTGCAAGACATCACGATTACCACCGCAAATGCGAATTTAGTTGGGGAATCGACCTATGCCTTACATCTAAATGGCTGCGCTGATTATCAAATAGTTCGAACACAATTATTACCAGGAAGTGCTGGAAATGGCTCAAATGGAGCAGCAGGAGCAGCAGGTGTTGTGGGTGCCGCGGGAATTCAAGGCGCTTCAGGTTCATGCGATGGAGGCTCATGTACTTTCAGCAGTGGTGATCCTGGCGCTGCAGG
>JBFYPU010000344.1:0-11705 GCA_041303175.1 Crocinitomicaceae bacterium
GTTTGAATCCTGACGGATGTATGTTCCGTGCAAAGATATGCAAAGGGTTTTGATGAAGCATTGTTTTGGAAATTCCTAATCTGCGTATTGCATCAACGATTTTTTGAAAGCCGTGTAGGCCGCTTTATACCGTTCGTAGTGTTTAACCGATGTATATTTTATACCAAAAACAAGGTGTGTGACTTCCGATTTTCTCGAATGGAATGAACGCGTGTATTTCCCCTCTTTGTCCACAAACGTAACCCAATGATGGGTTGGAGAGTAGGCGTCATCCGATTTCCCCGCTTCTGTCTTGTCCGATTCAATGCGCTCATTTTTCATGGGATTGAGGTATGATTTCGGATCGCCACTCCATTGCGGAGAGTACACAAAGAACTCAACCGTTCCATCTGGAGAAACAAACGTTGCTTCATCGGTTTCAACATAGGCGTAATTGTCCATTTTCTGTGTGGGAGAGAGTGGAGATGCCTTAAAATTGTCGGGATAGCTCACTGAGAACCATGATCCATTAAAGACGATTGTTTTTGAGGAAGGCTCACTCATTGTCTCCACAGGAATTGAACCGCGCGCACTTCGATCCGTTGTTGGTGTTTCGGCTGCCGCTGGTTCTTCTTTTGCGTTCGTTGTTTCAGTGTTTTTACTGCTTTCTTCCGAACAGGAAAGAAGTGCAATCGTAAGTAGAAAAAGTGTAAAGTATTTCATATCAATCCGTTTGAGTTAACATCCACATTCACCAACAATCGTTGATTCGATTGAAGTGCCATTTTTTGGTTGGATGGTAATGGTGCCGGTATGTTGCCACGTTTCATCCAATTGTCCAGTTGCTTTCGTTTTTTTTATCAAGTTAAAATGTGGATTCGACCAGCGTTCCATCAATTTTCCATCTTTCAATTCTGTTGTTCCCTCCAGTTTGAATTCGACCATTTTGTCGTTCAGCATCATGAAGCCTAAATTTTCAAAGTCCGTAACAAAAATATAACTTCCCGATTCCAACGCGGATGTGTGCTGCGAAAAATAGCACGAGCACCCATCAATTCCTTCAGGAAATTCGGAGAAGGCACCAATGATTACAGGTTCGTTTAATTCTGTTTTTTTGGTCTGCTTGCCAAGCGTATCGGATTCAGACTGCGAGGTGTTTTCAGTGCGATTTGAATCCAAATCTCTGGACGAACAGCCGCTAAGCCCAAGCAAGAAACATACTACAGCAATACGGAGAATGGGAGTATTTGGGATCAACATTCAAGTATATTTTACACTAAAATAATTAACCTTGTTGAGCCTGCGGTTTTTTTGGACCATGATTGTTGGGCTTTTTTCTAAAATTCCGCTTTTTTCCGCCACCGCCTTCACTTTTTTCTTTCCAAACTGGGCCTGGACCAAGCGCTTCTGGTGGTGGTAGTTTTTCAAATTTCGTTTCAATCAATCGCTCAATTTGACGAACGCGGTGCATGTCTTTTTCATTGATGAATGTGAACGCCTCGCCTTTCGTGTTTGCTCGAGCCGTGCGTCCAACTCGGTGTACATAATCTTCCGCATCGTGGGGTACATCAAAATTGACGACCATATTGATTTCTTTGATGTCGATTCCGCGACTCATCACGTCTGTAGCGACAAGAATTCGAATGCGTTTCGAACGAAAACCTCTCAACACTTCTTCGCGCATTTCTTGTGTCAAATTCGATGAAATTCCTTGTGCGGGCAATCCAGCGCGTTTCAACGATTTCACAATTTCTGAAACCTTCATTTTGGATGAAGTAAAAACGATTACGCTGTCAAAATGGGTGCGCTCGGACAAGATATGCGTCAAGACACCAATTTTTTGTTCTTCATGCGCCATGTACATATTTTGCGTAACACCCTCAGCCGGTTTTGAAACTGAGAATGAAATTTCCGCAGGCGATTTCATGATTTTTTTAGCCAAATCCTTAATGTTGTTTGGCATAGTTGCGCTAAACATCAATGTTTGTCGATCGCTAGGAAGGTGCGAAATAATGGTTTGCAAATCATCAATGAATCCCATATCGAGCATTCGATCGGCTTCGTCTAGCACCAAGTGTTTCACGTTTTTGAAGTTCACATAACCCAATTTTAAATGTGAAATCAACTTCCCAGGAGTTGCCACCACAATATCCACGCCTTTTGTTAACGCATCTTTTTGAATTTGCCAATCTTTTCCGTCTCCACCGCCGTAAATGGTGATAGATCCAACGGAAATAAAATAAGAGAGGCCTTGAATTTGCTGTTCAATTTGGATAGCAAGCTCTCGTGTAGGTACGATGATCAATGTGTCGACGCTGGTGTCTTCTTTGCCAATGAGTTTGTTGAGAATTGGAAGGACGAACGCACCTGTTTTTCCAGTTCCCGTTTGTGCACAAGCAATTAAATCTTTATTTTCTAAAATAATTGGAATCGCCATTTCTTGGACAGGTGTTGCGTTTTCGAATCCCATGTATGAGATCGCTTCAAGAAGTTCTGGACGAAGGTTTAGTTCTGTAAATTTCATGCTAATACTATTTGCTGCCTGGGTTTGGATTCCCAGCTTTTTTCGGGGCGTCAGTTGATTTATTCGTTTTGCTCCGGGGTACGTGTGTTGGCCGCTTTGGAACTTCTTTGTTCTTCACGAACATCAATTTGTGTCGACTTTTAGGGTTTTCGCGTTGTTCTATTTCAACTTCAGCAATGGATTTGATTAAGGCAGTTAATTTTTCAAAGCCGTAATTCCGTGAATCGAAGTTGGGTTGTTTTTTCTGAATTAAATTCCCCAGGTCACCTAAATAGGTCCAACCATCTTCATCCGAAAGATCGGAAATGGATGTTCGGATAAGGTCAATTTCTTTTCGCGTGATTTTATCAATTGATCCAGTGGAAGACTGTTTTTCACTCTCTGTTTCTTTCTCGTCGTGCTGGCTTTTTAGGATTTCGACGTAAATGAATTTATCGCACGCAACAATAAATGGACTTGGTGTTTTCCGTTCACCTATTCCCAGTACTTGCATTCCTGCCTCTCTAAGACGCGTAGCGAGTCGAGTAAAATCGCTATCGCTCGAAACGAGGCAAAAACCATTCACTTTTCCAGAATACAAAATATCCATGGCATCGATGATCATCGCTGAATCCGTCGCATTTTTTCCAGTTGTGTATCCGTATTGCTGGATGGGTGTGATCGCGTTTTCAAGCAAGAGGTTTTTCCACTTCGAAAGATGTGGTTTTGTCCAGTCACCATAGATTCGCTTGATCGTTGGGTTGCCATATTTGGCTATCTCTGCCATCATCTCTTTTACATGAGCAGATGGGATATTATCACCGTCAATTAGTACGGCGAAGTTTACATTTTTTGACTCCATTCTCGATAAAGCTACGGATTTTTAACTAGAACTAAGCTAAATGCTTGTGATCAATCGATTAAATGCGGTCCAAGACATATGAAATTAGGTGCATCATGTCGGCAGAATAGTCTTTCGAAAATTCTTTATTGGGTCGATTTGCAATTCCCAAACAGACCGTGGCGCATTCATGCCCAAGTGCCTTTCCGAGTGCGAAAAGTGCTGAACTTTCCATTTCAAAATTGGTGATTCTGTGCTCGCCATGTCGAAAAGCAGTCAACTGTTCGTTTAGCTGATTGGTTCGATTCGGGAGGCGTAATTGTCGACCTTGTGGGCCATAGAATCCGCTGGAAGTCACTGTAATTCCGCGAACAGTTTTATCTGACGTCAAGACCTGAGTAAGTTTTTCTGATGCCGCAACGAGATAGGTGTTGATGGCTTCGGGCAAGGAAATTGCTTTGCTGATCGAGCGGTTGAGACCTTGTTCTTCTTCCGTGAACGCGATGTCATAAAAATGCGCGATGTTATCCAAACCATACGCGTGGGTTGACAAAATATAGGAGTGAACAGGAATTTCAGCTTGCAGAATGCCGCATGTTCCAATCCGAACAAGATCCAATTTCGTGAACGAATCTTTGTCTTCCCGTTTTCCCAAGTCAATATTGAACAGCGCATCCAATTCATTGATCACGATGTCAATGTTGTCCGTCCCAATGCCTGTTGAGATGGCGCTGATGCGTTTTCCACGATAAATCCCCGTTTTGCATACGAATTCACGGTGCTGAGAATGATGCTCAACACTGTCAAAAAACGAAGCAACAAGGTCGACGCGGTCTTGATCACCAACCAGAATAATTTTATCGGAAACGTTTTCAGGAGCCAATCCTAAATGATAGACTTGTCCCTTGCTGTTCAGTACCAATTCTGTATGTGGATATTGCATTCGGATGTTTTTCTAGGTTGAAATTAATTAATCTTGGCGAGAAAAGCACGAAAAAAGCCCTGACATTCATCGTCAGGGCTTCTGGATATGATCATCTAAATTTAGTTTCCTAGACTTCCGAATACACGTTGAAGTATATCTGTCACACGCGCCAAAGGATCTTTTCGAATTTTATTCTCTTCCAATTCAACCATGTGAAACAAGCCTGAAATTGCACGTTCCGTAACATATTCGCTCAAATCAGGGTTCATTTTCTCACCTCCTGTTAAGGTCATCGCTGTGTTGTATTTGTTGATAATAGGATTCCAGTAATCGGTTAATTTAACCTTTGAAATCGCAGCATCCACTTTAGGAGCGAAGGCCGTAATCAACTCCGCTGTTGTTTTGTCCTTAAGAAATTTCGTTGCAGCACCGTCTCCACCATTCAAAATTGAGAATCCATCGGCGATCGTCATGTTCAAAATGGCGTTTTTGAAAATCGGAAGCGCTTCTTTCGTTGCCTCTTCAGCTGCGCGATTTAGCGTCATCTCGAATTTATCAACTTGTCCGTCAAGTCCCCATTCCAATGCTTTTTCTTTTACCTTTAAAGCGTCTTCTGGGAAAGGCAAACGAATATCGGCATTCGCCAAAAAACCGTCTGTCACAGAAGTGAGATCAACAGAATTTTTGATACCAATGTTCAAGGCTTCTTTTAATCCAGAAATAACTTCTGTATTTGTCAATGCGGGCTTAGAGGTATCCTCTCCAGTACCTTCGAGCATGACTCCTGCGACTTCATTCATCACATCACAAGATGAGATCATCAACGTAGCGCAAATTCCTATGGGCAAAATTATTTTTTTCATGGTTGATATTTTTTCAAACTTACAAACTATTTTCTCTAGTAAAGCAAATTCGATACCAAAGAAAAAAAGAAGTCCTTTTCTAGCGTGTAGAAAAGGACTTCAAATAGGATATTGAATATCGACGGTTTATTTCATAAGGTTGATTGAGCCGTTGAATTCCAACTTGTCATCGTTGTAAAGATCTTTCACGCGTGCTCTCCACGTATAAATTCCACTTTGAACAATTTCACCGTTGTACGTTCCGTCCCATCCAATTGAAGGATCGTGTGTTTCCCAAATCAACTCTCCCCATCGATTGAAGATGAACAAATCGAAGTCATAGATATCAATTCCTTGAATTTCTGGCTTCCAAACTTGGTTGTGCTCATCACCGTCTGGTGTAAAACTGTTCGGTGCGAAGAACAAGATGTCTTGAACGACATGCAAGTACAAGGTCAACGTGTCTACACATCCTAGTTCAGTTTGCACTGCTAGCGTTACTGGGTAGCTTCCTACCTCTTCAGGGAAGTAGAATTTCGGATCACTTACCGCACTTGTTGTTGGATTTGAGTTTGGACTGTACCAGCTCCATTGTATCACATCAACCGATGAACGATCTTGCATTTGAACGGCTGTTTCATAGATTGTTGCGGGATTAGCAGAGAATGTGAAATCTGCTACAGGATTTGGTTTAACAGTTACAAACGTTTCCATTGTGTCTGTATAAACACATCCGTAAATGGACGTTGTTGTCATAATCAAGTCGAACACTCCGACTTCATTGTATTGGTAAGCGATTGAGTCATTCCCAGTTTCCAATGCTGTTCCATCGTTTCCAAATTCCCAATATGTAGTTGCAATCTCAGCACCGTTAATAGATGTATTTGTAAATTCGAATCGACCTGGCATACATTTTTCTGTTTCATCCGGCATTGCACTCGGTTGAATAGGCGTTGGGAAGTAAATCAAATTACATGCTTGAGTAGTTGGCGAACCACAAAATTCTGATAAAACCACACAGTATTGTGTATTTGTTACAGTTGGATCAACCGTAATTGTTGTGCCTGTTCCAAGCATTGTCGCACCTTGGTACCAAGTAAATGTATAAGGACTTGATCCACCACTACCTGTTGCGGTCAGCATTATGTCGTCTTCTGGACAAATCTGCGTGTCCGGTGTAAGCGATGTAATTACCAATGAGTTTGGCTGAGCGATCACGCCAGTAATTGTAATGACACATCCGTTATCGTCAGTTACGGTTACCGTATGTGTTCCAGCAGCAAGGTCATTTGCAACATCTGTTGTAGAAGTTGAGTTATCCCAAGAATACGTATAAGGTGCAGTACCTTGTGTGATGTTCACATCAATAATTCCATTGCTTGCGCTGTTACATGTAACGTCCGATTGACTCGTGATGACACCAATCATACCTGGGATTTCGGTTACTGTAACTGTCACGTTTCCAGTACATCCAACATCTGAAGTGATCACACATGTGTATGTGCCAGCTGCCAAACCTGTTGCCGTTGAAGTTGTTTGCGCCGCAGGATCGTTCCATTGATAGGTTACGTTTCCGAGCGTTGGAGTCATAATTGCTGTAGCTGTACCATCATTTCCACCAGAACAAGTCACTACAGTCGTTGAGCCAGAGAATGTTGCTGGTGTATCCCCAACTGTAACGTTTGCAGTTGAATTACATCCATTTCCGTCTGTCATGATTACTTGATATGTACCAGCGGCCACGCTGTTTACAGTTTGAGTGGTTGCACCACCAAGAGTCGGCCAGTTAAATGTGTAAATTGGAATTCCAGCAAGCGGTGTGGCAGTCACCGATCCGAGACCAGAAGAACAAATATCAGGAGTGGACGATGCACTTACTTGAGATGCACCGCTTGAAATCCATGACGTATCCGAAATAGCAACTCCAGGTCCACAAGTCACAGCGTTTAACCAATATCCGGTTACACCTGGAGGAATCGTTGTTAAATTGAGAACACCTCCGTTATATGGGAAAGATTGCCCAAGGTTATTTACCCAAGTGATTGTGCTTTGAGGCGTAAATCGATAGCCTTCATTATTAGCTGACCATTGCGTATTATTTCTGCCTGGTACAGCCAAAGCTTGTGTTCCTGCAGCATTTTGCACACCGTGCACTGCATTTCCGCTGTTCCAGCTCCCACAGATCACTTTGTTTTGGATGTGTGTTTCAACCAGATTGGATGTCTCGTACAATTTTATTTGACTCGTGTACAAAGTACCACATGAGAACATGGGCACATTCACCCAAGAAATAACAAATCGGCGGTTTGGGGCAGTTCCGTACATCTGGTATCGCACTTGTCCACCCGCACCAGGATTAATATCTTGCCAAGGCCCCATAATTGAATTTAAGTGATTCGCTGCAGTAGGAATTGCCTGAGTGACCCAAGAAGAGTAACCGCCTGCATATCCAAGATTAAACGAAACCAAATTGTTCGAGCTAATTACTAGCTGATTATACGTGTTGCCATAGTAACAAAATGGAAATCCGATATTGATAGCCTGGCTAAAATTATCATCGGACAAATTAACTGTTGTACCGGTGTATGGATCCGGTGCAAAAGGAATTATCCCAGTTTGGTATGGAACAGTACTCCCTCCTGCTCCAACCGCAGCACAATCATTGATAGTGATCGTGTTTCCGGCACAAACAACCGCATCCGTCCCAAGACAGATAGAAGCTTGCCCTATTGAAGAGAAAGCGGTGATTAAGATAGTGATAATGCTTAGAAGTGTAGTAAATTGTTTTTTCATCTTTCAAATTCTTAAGTCGAAACCAGTGTTCTACCAACAGACGTTTAACGTTTGCGATAAGTTGCCAACAAGGGTCAAAAATAATGAGAATTTTTACCGAAATCGTTCTCCAATGTGAACTAAATGTAATATTGACCTTAACTACAGAAGAATTGGGAGTGCAAACATCCCGATTTAATTTTAAACTCCAAGACAGGTTTTTAACGCAAGAATTTAAAAAATATATACATTTGTTCCACTGTAAAAAAACAAAACGTATGTCTAATAAATATCAAGCGGAAATTGATGCTTTCATGGCGAAAGTAAAAGTGTCCAATGGTCATGAGACCGAATTCCTTCAAGCGGTGCACGAAGTCGCAGAAGCGGTAATCCCTGTAATTGAGGAAACGCCAAAGTACAAAGCGGCAAAAATCTTGGATCGCATTGTTGAGCCAGAGCGCACGATCATTTTCCGTGTTCCATGGACGGCGGATAATGGAGATATTCGAGTAAACCGAGGTTTCCGAATTGAGTTCAACTCAGCAATCGGGCCATACAAAGGTGGACTTCGTTTTCATCCTTCGGTAAATTTATCGATCCTTAAATTTTTGGGATTCGAACAAATTTTTAAGAATTCATTGACAACACTTCCAATGGGTGGTGGTAAAGGTGGTTCAGATTTCGATCCTAAAGGAAAATCAGATGCTGAGGTAATGCGTTTTTGTCAATCTTTCATGACGGAATTGTGCAAACACATCGGCCCTAACACAGACGTTCCTGCGGGAGATATCGGTGTGGGTGGTCGTGAGATCGGATACATGTTTGGACAATACAAACGTATTCGCAATGAATTTACAGGTGTATTGACAGGTAAAGGGTTGAACTGGGGAGGATCGTTGATTCGTCCAGAAGCAACTGGATATGGTACTGTGTATTTCGCGAAAGAAATGTTGGCTACTAAAGGTGATTCTTTCCAAGGTAAAACTGTCGCAATTTCTGGTTCAGGAAACGTTGCGCAATACGCTGCTGAGAAAGTATTTGAATTTGGTGGAAAAGTGGTAACAGTTTCTGATTCATCAGGATATGTTCACATTCCAAACGGTATGACGGCTGAGCAATTACATTTCCTTATGGATTTGAAAAATGTACGTCGTGGTCGTATCAGTGAAATGGCTGATCAATTCAGTGAAATAACATTTGTGGGTGGAAAACGTCCATGGGAAGTAAAGGTAGATATCGCGCTTCCTTGTGCGACTCAAAACGAATTGAACGGAGACGAAGCAAAAATGTTGATCGCAAACGGCGTGAAATGTGTTGCTGAAGGAGCAAACATGCCTTCAACACCAGACGCAATCGCAGCGTTCCAAGCAGCTGGAATTTTGTTCGCGCCAGGTAAAGCATCAAATGCTGGAGGGGTTGCAACATCAGGTTTGGAAATGTCTCAAAACTCGTTGCGTTACAACTGGACACGTGAGGAAGTTGACCAAAAATTACACGGAATCATGGTTTCAATCCACGAAGCTTGTGTAAAATACGGTAAATTGGAAAACGGATCCATTGATTACGTGAAAGGAGCGAATATCGCTGGTTTCGTGAAAGTTGCTGATGCAATGATCGATCAAGGAATCGTTTAATCGAAATAACTCGTTATGAAGGTTGGCTCTACTAGGGTCAACCTTTTTTTATGCCCAAATTTTCACCTAAGACGCCGCAATTTGTTAATTTTGCCAACTATAATTGATTGTATGGAAGTTCTAGATAAACGACTGATCACCTTTGATCGAACAGGCTTTGAAGATGCTGAATTGCTCGAAATTTACCGACGAATTCTCAAGCCGAGAATGATCGAAGAAAAAATGTTGATTCTTTTGCGCCAAGGAAAAATTTCAAAGTGGTTTTCTGGATGGGGGCAAGAGGCGGTTTCAGTAGGATCTGCGTATGCAATGGATAGAGAGGAATACATTCTTCCGATGCACCGGAATTTGGGAGTGTTCACCACGCGTGACATTCCATTGAATCGATTGTTTGCGCAATTTCAAGGAAAGGCATCCGGTTTCACCAAAGGGCGGGACCGTTCGTTTCATTTTGGCACGCAAGAATATAAAATTGTGGGGATGATTTCTCACCTCGGGCCTCAAATGGGATTGGCAGATGGAATTGCCTTGGCTTCAAACATTCGGGATCAGAAAAAAGCAACCTTGGTGTTTACAGGAGACGGTGGTGCAAGCGAGGGTGATTTTCACGAATCGTTGAATGTGGCATCGGTGTGGGATTTACCTGTCATTTTTGGAATCGAAAACAACTGTTGGGGACTTTCAACCCCATCGAATGAACAATTTCGTTGCAAGCAATTCATTGATAAGGGAATTGGCTACGGAATGGAGGCTGTTCAAGTAAATGGAAACAACATTCTGGAGGTCATTTCAACGGTGCGTAGACTTGCCAAGGAAATGAGAGAAACGCCCAAACCAGTGATCCTTGAGTTCATGACATTCCGTATGCGCGGACACGAGGAGGCTTCTGGCACGAAATATTATCCCGAAGGATTGCAAGACGAATGGGAAATGTATGATCCGTTAACGAATTATGCACAGTTCCTGTACTCGGAGAGTGTTTTAACGGAAGAAATTGAAGCAAATTACCGCGAGCAAATCAAACAAGAAATTCAGGATGGATTGGACTTGGCATTCGCTGAACCAGCAATTGTTCCTAATGTTCAAACAGAAATCGATGACCTCTATGCGGATTTTACGCAAGTGGTGCAATCGGCGAATGGAGCGAAATCAGAGAAACGATTTGTGGATGCCATTCAAGATGGAATGCGTCAGTCGATGGAAAAATACCCTGATTTAGTAGTCATGGGGCAAGACATCGCCGAATATGGAGGTGTGTTTAAAGTGACCGAAGGATTTGTGGAGCAATTTGGCAAAGAACGCGTTCGAAATACGCCAATCTGTGAGAGTGCAATTGTTGGAGCAGGTTTGGGCTTGTCGATCGCAGGAATGAAAGCCGTTGTTGAAATGCAATTTGCTGACTTTGCAACGTGTGGTTTCAATCAAATTGTAAATAATTTGGCAAAAATGCACTGGCGATGGGGACAAAATGCCGATGTTGTTGTGCGCATGCCTACGGGTGCAGGTGCCGCAGCGGGACCGTTTCACTCACAAAGCAACGAAGCGTGGTTTTTCCATACACCAGGATTGAAAATTGTATTTCCATCTACGCCCTACGAGGCAAAAGGAATGCTGAA
The DNA here is from genome assembly GCA_041303175.1 of Crocinitomicaceae bacterium. Classification (GTDB taxonomy): domain Bacteria; phylum Bacteroidota; class Bacteroidia; order Flavobacteriales_D; family Crocinitomicaceae; genus UBA4466. Next base: position 11,113 of record JBFYPU010000344.1, read on the forward strand.
TGCAGCCATCGAAGATCCAAATCCAGTGATGTTCTTTGAACACAAATTTTTATACCGCAGCGTGCGTGAAGACATTCCAGATGATTACTACACAGTTGAAATTGGTACAGCACGAACGGTTCAAGAAGGATCAGATTTAACCATCGTTACCTACGGACTCGGCGTTCATTGGGCAAAAGAATACGCTGAAAATCATACGGATCTCAGCATCGAAATTTTGGATTTGCGCACCCTGCTTCCATTGGATACAGAAGCCATTTATGCGGCTGCTCGTAAAACGGGTCGCGTGATCGTTCTTCACGAGGATTGCATGACGGGCGGAATTGGCGGTGAATTGGTAGCTTTGATTTCAGAAAATTGTTTCGAGTCCTTGGATGCGCCTGTAAAACGCGTCGCGTCGTTGGATACGCCTGTCCCTTTTGCTGCGCAACTCGAAGAGCAATTTTTGCCGAAGGAGCGATTGACGGAAGCAATTGAAGGGTTGATGAGTTACTAAATATTAAACGAATAAAAAAAACCTCCGATTTTCGAAATCGGAGGTTTTTGTGTTTTAATAGAATCCTATTTCAAGAACTCAATCATCAATCTTCGTG
>JBFYPU010000345.1:0-9968 GCA_041303175.1 Crocinitomicaceae bacterium
GTGCTCAAAAAAGTCAAACATCAAGGATTCATAACGCTTCAGACGTTTCGCCTCGGTGCGGAATAGCCATTTTTTATAAAAAGGTTGTTGCTCAATTCGGCGTTGAATGCCGGCGCTTAACGCGTCCATGTAGTCAATCGTTTTTGGAATAGAATGCTCATTTTTCACAAATTCAGACATTCTAATCAATTGACAGTAAATGTGATTAAAGGGAGTTGATTTAAGTAAAAATTTAACCTTTCGATGTGCGGACAAACTGTAAAAGTAGCCGACTTGAAATGGATTTCCATTGATGGCTGAACGGAGAATGTTGATTCCTTTCTCAAGAGATGTTTGGCGATGTACAATGACCTCGGCACAGAATTCTTGGACAATTGCAAGGTGAGCCTCAGGAACAGCATGATTGGAAACGGCAAAAAGTGTGATCTCGAAATGCTTACTCAGTTCTTTGAGTTGGTGAAACGCACGCAATTTATCGCCTTTTTCCAAGGGATATGGAAAGCGCGAGACGAGCATCAGCACCTTTTTTTTATGAATTTCCTCCGAAGACATCAATGATTGCTTGGCTTATGGTATCAATAGTATGGTTTTTTCGGATATAATCCTTCGCGTTAGCACCTATTTCTCTACGTTTTTCCGGATCGAGAATGAGCGACGTGATGTGTTGAGTAAACTCTGCTTCGGTTTCTGCAATGCACATGCAGTCAGACTGTGATAGATCGATTCCTAGTGCACCGAGTTGGGTTGTGATAATTGGAATTCCAGCAGCCATAGCTTCCAAAAACTTAATGCGCACTCCCGATGCCGACCGAATGGGAGAGACCAAAATTCCGTGTTCTATGGAAAAATCTTCCATGGATTTTACATATCCGTGAACAAAAATGCCATTCGCTTTATCCGAAGACAGAAACTCAGTAGATTTCGATCCAGCAATGTGCAATTCAAGATTTGGCAGGCTTTCTCGCAACCGGGGCATCCACGCTATGAGCTCGGCTACCGCTTGTTGGTTGGGTTTCCAATCCATCGCACCGATATAATAGAGTGATGCGCCTTCAGAGGGCAACGTGTTTTCATTAACAGCTACAGCTACAGGAATTTCCGTGATCTTCGTGTGAATGCCAAGTGATTTAAAGCGTTCACTATCGTCTTTAGAAATGGACAGGATCTCATCAACGGCATTTAATTGCTTGATTTCAAATTGCTTGAGGTCACGCGCCAAACGTTTAAAGTACCATTTTTTTAACCCTGACGCTTCAGCGCCATACTGTTCCCAAAGTTGATGCTCCACATTGTGTGTACGCACGACAATTTTCCCTTTAAAAATCGCTCGAAGCGCTTTCAAATAAGGAGTGGTAAACAGACTATCAAGAATAATACCGTCCACGTGTTCTGTTTGCACCAACTCGATTAACGCCGACTCAACCGAAACTGAATAAAAACGATCGCAGTTGTAGGAACCTGATTTGAATAGGTGCAAGAATGCGGACAGAGGGCGCACACTTGTGTCGACAAAGAAGTTGATGGGTTGAGTGGCTCGAATGATCTCGGAGGGATAAGCCGACTCATCAAAGGGATGTTTTGGGGTGGACAGTGTAACATGCTTCACTTCAACACCAGAATGAAGTATGCAATTCAAGAATTTTTCGCTCGCATAACATCCTCCGTCACGAGATGGGAAAATGGGTTTAGATGTTAAAAACAGCAGTTTCATCGTTTCAAGCGTAAGAATTTTTTCCATGCATCCTTGCTGAAAACAGGTGAATCATTTGCCGCGGCGTGCATTAACCAAATTGCAACGGGAGTGAGGGCCATGGAAGAAAACCACATCCCCAAAAAAGGTGAAATGGTGCCAGAATTTGCCAATCCATCTCCAATAGTGATCAAAATAAAATACACCATGAAAAGAAGTGCTGCAATCACCACAGGTGCGCCAAATCCACCTTTTCGAACAATCGCACCAAGCGGAGCACCTACAAAAAACAGAATGACAATGGCAGAGGTCAATGAAAATTTTCGGTGAAATTCGATCAAATACTTGTTCATGTCCTGCTCCATGGTTTCCAGAAAAGAATGTTGCCCTTCTAAATTTTGCTGCTTGTTTCTCAATTTAGACTGCGCGAAGTTGATTGCAGTAATTGTTTGTTCTTTGGTTAAACTACTCAATTTCAATAGTGTATCTGGAATCGCAGTAATTTGAGGATCGTTCTCGACCACCTTAGAGTTCATCTCATATTCATAAGCTACGAAATAGGGGTGATCTTGCTTGAGATTTTTCAGGAAATTTTCGACAATACTATTCGCGTTTTTCTGAATGGAATCAAGCGTGTACTCAATTTGAAAGACGTTCAGCATTTCGTGTTTGTCTTTAAACATGTCTTCGTCTGATCGATTCAAACTAAAACCAGTCAAATCAATTTTGTAGGTGGCATGTTTGAATGATGATCTGCGACTAGGGCGAGTATTTATTCCATGTACTTTGCCATCAGGCGTGAAATTAGGCGATGCAGGCGAGAGCTCTTCCACCACATAACCTTCTACCAACTCAAAGAACAGGTATTTCCCATTTTGGGATTTATAGACCTTGCCTTCTTTGGCCCGAACCGATTTAATAATGGTTTGATCGGTGTGATCATGAATCAAAATGCCTTTAAACGTATCGTCCGTGCCTTCGTCAATTTTTATAGCATAGCCATCCAATTCATGGCTATATGTTCCAGGGGTTAAAATTGAAGAGATTTTCGTTTGTTGAATGTCAAAGATTAGTCCATGCCACTTGAGGTTGGCCACTGGAATTACATAATTGGCGAAATAAAAAGTGCTAAGTGCGATAATAATCACGATTCCCGTAAGCGGTCGTAGGATCCGATAAAGGGATAAACCACTCGATTTTAAAGCCGTAAGTTCATTGTTTTCGGCAAGATTTCCGAGTGTCATAATGGATGAAAGCAAAATCGCAAGGGGCAGAGCCAAAGGAATTAAGCTTGCAGAAACGTAAAACAGCAATTCAACAATTACAGAAATCGATAGTCCTTTGCCCATTAAATCATCGATGTATTTCCAAAGAAATTGCATGATAAGTATGAACATGGAAATCGCGAAGGTCACCAAAAATGGTCCTGTGAAGGAGCGAATACTAAAAAAAGTGAGCCGTTTCAAATGTGCGATTTAGCCGTCAAAGTTACGCAGAAATAACGCTTTATGTTGAGAAGTATTTTACGCGCCCAAAACCCGCTTCAATTGACCAATTTGCTCCTCCCACAAAAAGCGTGATTCTTCCATTTCACTCGGCTCCGCAAATGCTGTAAGCGTGAGAACAACTTCTTTTGTCATTGGATCCACTTCGTAACGCAATTCAAAATAGGTATCGCGGCCTTCTTCTTCATCTTCAATCCATTGCCAGCGAATGCGGGAGTTATTTTTTTTGGTGATCAAGCGCGCCTCTTCTTCACTTCCATCCCAGATAAACGTGTAGATATCATCTTTGATGTTTACGTCGTCAGCAAACCACTCGCTCAAGCCACTTGGCGTAGTGATCATGTTTTCCAGCACCTTTGTAGATGTTCTCAATAAGAAATCCATCTCATATTTTTCCTTCTCTACCATTTGTAGTTATTAAATCTGATTACCTTCGTAATTGAAATCCGCCAATATACACATTCTTTTTCAATGGCTTTAAAGCACGCATTCGAAAATAGTGGCAACTTTTTGTTTAGACATCGCGGACAGTTTCCACTGGTCTTGTTTGCGTTGGCAATTCCTGTGATTTATTTTACCAACAACGAACGGATTATACGCTCAAATTGGTTGTATGAATTCTTATTAATTGGAAGTGTTTTAGTGTCACTTGTGGGGCAAATCATTCGATCGATTGCGATTGGAAAAAGTGCGAAGCAAACGTCGGGCAGAAATACTTGGGGACACGAGGCAAAAGCATTGAATGTATCGGGTATTTATTCGATCGTACGCCATCCATTGTATCTCGGGAATTTTTTTATCTGGATTGGAATCGTTTGTTTTATTGGGAATCCATGGTTTGTTGTAATTGCAACGTTGTTGTTCTGGCTCTATTATGAACGGATTATGTATTCCGAGGAAGTGTTTTTGGAAAAGGAATTTGGACAGGAATACGTTGATTGGTCCTTAAAAACTCCCGCATTTGTTCCGTCATGGAAAAACTACGTTAAAAGCAATGTCCACTTCTCTATCAAAACGCTCTTGCGCAGAGAATATCCTGGGGTTTCGGCAGCGATGATTGGATTTTTGTTTGTGGATTTTGTTCGAAATTGGGTCTATTTTGAAACGCCGCAATGGCGCTATTCACAGGGAATTTTATTGCTCACGGCTTTGCTGATTTCCTTCGTACTCCGAACCTTAAAGCACCATACACAATTACTTCGCGAAGACGATCGTTCCTAATGTAAACCAGCTATTTCGCTTGCGGACATTCCCACAAACCCAACCACGAAAGGATGTTAGACAATGCTTGTTAGATTTTTATACGAAGTTGAAAGCGGAAAACTCAAACAACTTCCTTAATTTCACCTCCAATGACAAAAGAATTCCCTTGATAGCACAAGAACCCTGTCCGTGTGGACGCTCACTAACATACACCGATTGCTGCGCGAAACCGCACCAGAACTTAGCAAACGCAAAAACCGCGGAAGACCTCATGCGCTCGCGTTACACAGCCTTCACATTGGCGGATGGAGAATTTTTGCTAAAAAGTCATCACTCGTCGACGCGGCCGGTGAACGAGATGGCGGAGATTGTGGCATGGGCGAAATCGGTGACTTGGTTGGGCTTGGAAATCGTAAGAACAGCGCAAGGCAGAGAAGCGGATGAAGTGGGTTTTGTGGAGTTCAAGGCACATTTGCGAGAGGGCAAGAAAAAAGTCGAGATGCACCAGCACGGGAAGTTTGTGCGCGAATTTGGTCATTGGGTTTATTTTGACTTAGCAGGATGATGCCAGAGCGCGCGAATTCATTTCCAAAGCATTGCCGTTAAACAGTGGATTAATCCTACCTTTGTGGAAAATTACAGCATGCAATCCTTTGATCAGTTCCATTTAAAAAAACAGCTCCGTAGCGCTATCACCGATATGGGGTTCGAGTCGCCAACACCCATTCAGGAACAAGCGTTTTCGGTTATTCTGTCAGGGAAAGATGTTCTTGGGATCGCTCAAACGGGGACCGGAAAAACCTTGGCCTATTCACTTCCGATTTTGGAGGAAATGACCTTTTCAGATCAGGTGAATCCGAGAGCAATGATCTTGGTTCCAACACGAGAACTGGTGATTCAGGTAGTGAATCAAATTGAAAAGTTGACGGAATATATGTCGATTCGCACGCTCGGGATTTATGGCGGCGTGAATATCAAAACGCAAAAAATCCAGTTGTCGCATGGCGCGGATATTATCGTTGCCACGCCCGGTCGTTTGTACGATTTAATTTTAAGCCAGTCGATGTCAGTAAAGGGAATCAAGAAGCTGGTAATCGACGAGGTGGATGTAATGCTCGATCTTGGCTTTCGTCCGCAATTGATGAATATCATGGAGTTATTGCCCAATCGACGGCAAAACATTATGTTCTCGGCAACAATGACGGAGCATGTCGATGCATTGATTGATGATTTTTTCGTGGCACCAGCTAAAATTTCGATTGCGGTGAGCGGTACGCCACTTGAAAACATTCAACAAGAATGCTACTCAGTTCCAAATTTTTACACAAAAATTAATTTGCTCAAGCATTTATTGAGCGATCATGAACGCTTTTCGAAGGCATTGGTTTTTGCGCCAAATAAGCGCATTGCAGATAAAGTTCATGCGGAAATTTCCAAGGAATTTGTCGATCAAGTAGGCGTGATTCACTCGAATAAAACGCAGAATTTCCGAATCCGCTCGATTGAAGATTTTGACCGTGGTCACAACCGCATTTTAATAGCGACAGACATCATGGCGCGTGGTCTCGATTTGGATAAAATTTCGCACGTAATCAATTTTGACACGCCGAATTTCCCTGAAAACTACATGCACCGAATCGGTCGAACAGGGCGCGCGGAGGAAAAAGGACACACCATTTTGTTCTACACGGAAAAGGAACAAATGTGGAAAGAAAACATTGAAGAATTAATGGATTACACGATTCCAATGCTTGATCTCCCTAGTGATGTCGTTATTTCTAAAGAGCTTCTTCCTGAAGAAAAACCTGAAGAGGAGCAGCTCAAGGATCACAATCGCAATGCGAAACAATCGACTTCCGGACCAGGAACGCACGAGAAAAAGGCGAAGAATAAAAAAGTGAACTTGGGTGGTAGCTACAAGCGTGAGGTTGAAAAGAAATACAAGAAAGCGCAAACCCGTGGCGATAAAACCTACCACAAACGCAAGAAGCGAGGTTAGCGGTCTAAAAATCTTCCAAAAAGGAGGTGTCTGTAAGTGATTCCAGAAACAACACCAAATCTGTTTTTTCCTCTGATGTCAGTGCGAATGGGACAATTCGCTTGTCTTTATTGATGTGATTTTTTCCACCACTAACGTAATGATCGATCACATCTTCCAAACTTTCAAACGAACCATCGTGCATGTAAGGATAGGTAATTTCAACATTGCGCAAAGAAGGGACCTTGAATTTACCCATATCGCTAGAATCCGAGTTGATACGAAAACGACCCTGATCCTTTCCGTAATCTTCGTACAAACCGTTGTTGATCGCTTGGTAGTTCGTGAAATGGGGCGGAGCATGACATTCGATGCAATACAATTTTTCTGAAAATAGCAGCCAACCACGTTTTTCGGCTTTGGTCAATGCCATTTTTTTGTCTTGATAATAATATTGATCGAAACGTGAGTTGTCGGAAATCAAGCTGCGCTGAAATGCTGAAATAGATCGGGTAAGCACCCATGCATCAAATTCTCGGTTAAATATGGATTTTGCGGCTGCAGCATATTCTGGAATGGCTTGCAACCGAGCGATCAACTCTTTCATGTTCATGTCCATTTCAACATGTTCCTGAATGGGAACGATCACCTGCTTTTCCAACGTTTCAAGGTGTGCATCAAACATTACTGTAGGCAAATAGCCCGCGTTCAAAAGGGAAGGGGAATTCCGATCTGTTTTTCTACCGTCAATTCCCACCGAAACAGGAAGTTGATCCGTGAACGCCTTACCCGGTTTGTGACAGGTAGCACACGAAATCGTGTTGTCTCGCGAAAGTCGTTGATCGAAAAAGAGCTTACGACCAAGCGCGATTTTCTCGTCCGTTGTTGGATTATCAGTAGGAGCCACCACATTTCCCAGAGGAGAAACAATGCTTTCCGTGGATTTGCAATGGGTAAAAAAAAGGGAAACCGAAACGATTCCCCCTAATATGATTAGAAATCGAACGTTCATTTATCGAACAATCTGAATGTGTTTTACAATTGTACCATCGTTGGCAAGTAAATAGAAAAAATAAGTACCTCCCGTCTGCAACGAAGTGAAAACGTTTCCATTGTAAGCAGTTGCCGCGCCGCTTTCTATCATTTTTCCTGAAATGTCAATTAATTTATACGTTGCTACGTTTGAAACATCTTCCCAATTAAATGCAACAGTTTCATTTGAACTAGAAGAAGTCAATGTTCCTGCCGTTTCTGTCGGTGAATCAATACCCGCGTTACCAGGAAGTGTGAAGACTGGACGATTATCAACATTATTCATAACCGAAGTATTTACACCGGTTGTTCCGTGATGAACACCTACCGTTCCAGGGTGAATTCCGAACAACCATTGGTCTAAATTACAATCAATTACAATGGTTTTGTGTGTTGGGAAATCAGTTGGAATGACCGGCATCGACACATTTTTGTAATTCGCGTCGCCTAAATTGTGCAACTGAAAAAGTGCATTCGGTGTGCCATCACTGTCGCTATCGCCATATCCATCGCAAAGCATGAATTTATACCCTGAAGTCCATCCCCAGTGCATGGAAGGATCCTGCCAACTCAGTGGATTGTCCGTGCTATATTGAGAAATATCCGCGTGATTCGGCGTTTGTGGAACTCCTACACCGAAGGTAATGGATTCGATATTCGTCACATCCAAATTACCCAAGAAAAGGGTATGAGCATCTGTTTTTACAATGAAAACAGTGTCAGAAAGGTCCAAATTTTGACCACCATCATGAATGATGTGAACATTTGAAATATAGTAATTGAAATACGTAATGTTCATCGCAATGCCGTTCAAAGAAACAACATCCGTATTGAGAATCAAGTAATTCCCAGCGACTTTAGGTTGAAAATCTACATAAACATCTTGTTGTGCTTGTGCATTCAGAGCAAAAACAACAGCAATCAGCGTAATTATTTTTTTCATATTGATCAGTTTAAGTTATAAATATACGAAATTGCTTTGTATCAATCGCTTCGGAGATGTTCATTTGTTTTTTATCTTGAATTCCTAACTCGAACCCGTCATCTCAAATAAAATCACGTTAGTTCTTTGTCACCTCTTAGCGCATAATCCCCTACAAAACCGCGATTGCAGCATCATAATCAGGTTCATTGGCAAGTTCAGAAACGAGTTCCGTATGTAGAACGATCCCGTTTGTATCAAGCACAACAATTGCTCGTGCGTGCAGCGCCTCGAATGGGCCATCCACAATCTGAACGCCGTAATTTAAACCAAATTCACCGGTGCTAAAATCGGATGCTGTGCGCACATTTTCAATTCCTTCGGCACCACAAAAGCGTTTTTGCGCAAAAGGTAAGTCACGGGAAACACAGATTACCTCCGTGTTCGTCAGTGCACTCGCTCGTTGGTTAAAGGTACGAACAGAAGTCGCGCAGGTTCCAGTATCAATGCTCGGAAAGATGTTTAAAATGATATTCTTCCCGATCAATTCGTATGATCTAAGGAGCGATAAATCAACATTTTTCAATGTGAAAGCAGTTGATTTTGAACCGATTGCAGGGAGTTCCCCATTTGTGTTGTAGGGCTTTCCCCCAAGTGTAAATTGTGCCATTTATCCTATTTTGTGTCATAAATTTAGTCATTTCATGTCCATTCCTGAACTTTTTCACCACGTATGATTCGATCGGTTATATTTGTAACATGCTCCGATTGGCAAGCTTGCTTTCTTTTTTTATGCTGTTCTCCACTGCAAGAGCACAGCAGCCTGCCTATTTTATGTTTGGAGAAAAGCAGTTTGAAGGTGTGCACATCTATAGTATGATTCAAGATCACGCACTCAACTATTGGTTTGCTACGAACGAGGGACTTTTTAAACACGACGGTTATACGTTCAAATTAGTGGAATGCGACGACATGCTTGGGCGTTCCGTTTTTGGATTTGTGATCAATTCAAAGGGCGTTATTTATTGCCACAACCTCAATCAACAGGTGTTTCAGCTGAAAAACGGCAAAATGTCTTTGGTGTTTGAATTACCGGATAAAGGCGCAGATTTGAGGCTCTTGATCAACAAAAACGATGAGTTGTTGATTTCATCGAGTAGAAATCTCTACCTACTCAATCGTGATAATACCTTGATGAGCTCAGGAGATGTGAAAGAAACTGGTGGTTTCTATTATGGCAATCCGTTTATAACTTCAAACAATCAGACGCTATTGCACCAAATCGATTCCGACACCTTGTTGATCCTCGAAAATGGAAAAATGCGATCTACTGCCATGAAGATGATCGGAAGCACTGAAAGCTTCAATAACCTGAACCTGACATTTTTTGAATTGGACGGTGTTTGTTATGCGGCCTCGCGCGATACACGCAATCTATTTCGTCTCAATTTATCCAATTCCACCCTTCAATATGAACGCACCATTCCTTGGGAAGATCCAAATGAATCCGTTCGTTTCGTGGAAGTGGGCAACAAGTTATGGGTTTCGTCCAATGCGTTTGGCTTACGCGTGATCGATCAACATTTGAAGGATTTATTTCAAGGAGAGAAGTGTTTCCAAAATCTGTTAATCTCATAC
>JBFYPU010000346.1:0-31501 GCA_041303175.1 Crocinitomicaceae bacterium
CCCCTTTGAAATTGCTTTTTTGATAGTGATCCACACCTTGATTGAAGGCGACAAGCTGATAAGCCGTTTTCAATTTTACATCCTTGTTCGGAATTTTATCCAGAGAGATCAACGCTTTTTCATAGTTGTTTGTGCTCGTATAGACATTCACCAAATACTGATATACATCATTTCGTCGATCGGATTCTGGATACTTTTCGAGGTACATTTCAAATGCTTCAACCGCTTCGTCATAAGGATTAATGTCCAATTGATACGAGAGAATCGCATAGTTGTAGAGGGCGTCTTCTTGAATAATGGAATTGGCATCAATGAAAGCTGCTTTTTCGAATGCTGCCCGCGCAGACACCTTTTGGTCCGATTTCAACATGCACTCGCCGATATGATAGAATGCAATTTGTCCCAACGTATCGGGAATTTGCGTTACGCGATCAAACAGTCGAATGGCTTTGTCACATACACCAACTTTGTAGTAGGCATACCCCAACGTATAATCTTCATCGCGGGTGGTGTTTGCCGTCTTGTTGTAATTCTCCAAGTATGGAATGGCTTTTTGGTAGTCGCCAATGCGGTAGTAGGCATCTCCAATTAGGTGATTGAGATCCTGCTCGTTCACCACATCTCCATCCGCTTTTAAGCGACTAGCATATTCGGTTACCTTCTCATATTTCCCTTGGAGGTAATAAATCTGAGCAATGTAGTAAACGACGACATCACCAAAATTTTCATCTTGTTCTAGCTTTAAAAACCCTTCCAACGCTGTTTCATATTGTCGGTTTTGGTAGGCGATGTGCGAATAATAATAAAGTGCCGGTTGAGCATATTGCGAAGAACCATCTTTGGCTTCAAAAAAGGCATCACGCGCATTGTTCAGTTGATCTGTTTTGAAATACGAATAGCCAAGTTTGAAATAAAATTCTTCCCGATCCTCTTCTTCAATATCATTTCCACTGAGTTTACTGAACCAAACCAAGGCCTCCTCGTATTGCTTTTTGTAGAAATGAAATTTCGCCAAACGGAAGTAAATATCCATTTTGTAGATGCTCTCGGGATAGTTCTTGTTGAACGTCTCAAGCAAGGTGATTGCATCGTTATTGTATAATTCCAGTGCAGAAACGGCTTCGTAATAGGATGCTTTTACATAAAACGGATCGTTTTTTTGATCAAATCCATCGAGAAATGTGCGAAAAGTTTTGCGCGCGGCACCGAATTGCTCCTTTTGAAACAACTCCTCGCCACGGTAAAATTCGGCATATTGACTGTTATACTTTTCCGAAGATTGTCCGTATACCGTGGTATACATCGCCAAAACTATGAAAAGAAGGTATCTACTCATACTGCTACTTTTAAGTTTATAAAATTAGACCTCTTATTTGGGGAAAGAGACGGGCGAAACTAAAGTTTTAAACGTGAATCTGTTAAGATTATTTCGAATGAATCAATAATGATGCCGTTGAATTCAACACCTTTACATTTCGGCAGCTATGGGCAATATAATAGAGATAAAAAACGGTAAAATTCTTCAGAATGGAATTCCAGTTCTGAAGAATGTCAATGTGGAAATTCACACCAATGAATTTGTCTACTTGATTGGAAAAACAGGAAGCGGAAAAAGCAGTCTGCTCAAAACGCTGTACGGCGAGTTGACGCTCGATGAAGGAACGGGCAACGTGGCTGGTTTCAACATTGTTACCTTGCGAAGGAAAGAAATTCCAGATTTGCGACGTAGCATTGGGATTGTGTTCCAGGATTTTCAATTACTGACCGACCGCTCGGTTCAGCAAAACTTATTGTTTGTAATGGGTGCATCGGGTTGGAAAGACAAACGCCTGATGAATGCGCGAGCAGAGGAAGTTTTATCGATGGTTGGACTTCGCGGAAAAGGAAATTCAATGCCTTTCGCCCTTTCTGGGGGGGAACAACAACGCGTTTCCATCGCTCGCGCCCTGTTAAATAAACCCAAATTGATTCTTGCCGACGAGCCCACTGGAAACCTTGATCCTGAAACCTCAGGTGAGATCATGGAATTGATGATCGCCATAGCCAAAGAACAAGGTGCAAGTATTTTGATGGCAACACATGATATGTCCATGGTCGAAAAATATCCCGGGCGGATTTTAAAAGTGGAAGACGGAACAGTTAGAGAAATTAATACCATCAACCGCTTTGATCCGTTTACACAATTTTCGGCGGAATAGGTTGTTGGATTGTTAGATCGTTAGATTGTTGGATCATTGGACTCAAGTTTCTTGATCCTGACTTCGTCGGATCGGCTTGTGGCTACTAACGCGGTAGCTTGTGCCGCGAACCGTACTACCTGCCAACCACGTCCCTTATGAACCTTGTGTACATAGTGGTGAAAAACCCTACTGCCGCGTTCGCTTAATCCAAGCTGGTAAGACAATCGCGCCAATAAACAAATAAGGGAAATATGAAATTAATCGCCACAGAATGGCCATTCCAGCCAATAAAATTGCGGTTGCCCCAAAATCAGCCAATAACTCACCAAAGGCATATTCCGCGATTCCACTACCACCCGGTGTTGGACTTACAAGCATGAAGAGCCACAAGACAAATTGTTTTCCAAGGATGCGCATGTTTTCCAAAAAGCCCAAATCAAGGAATGCATTCATAATTGCGTTGATTACCAAGTAGCGCGACATCCAACTTCCAAACGTTGCCAAGAAAACACGAATCCAATACGATCGTTTTTCTTGCTTGAATTCTGCGGAAGCCGTTTCAATGTCTTTTCCCCATTCACGCGCAATGAATTTCCATCGCTTGAGGAAAGGCAAGCGAAAGATGAACAGCAGAAAGCGCGTTGCCAATTTTGGGTACCAAAAAATAGTAAGGTAGAGCAATAAACACACGGCGAAAATGACCGAATAACCAATCCAAAAACCCCAAGCAAGTGCGCTAGAATCACCCGACGGAAATAAGGAACTGTGTTGAATGAAGAGAAAAACGAACGGAATCATGACAACATAGAACAAATTGTCCATGAAGGCCGTGACAATGACAATCGCAGTAGCTTTCCCAAACGGAATGGTTTCCCGATTCAGAATAAACATGGCAACGGCAGCACCGCCAACAACGCCAGGGGAGAGGGCAGATGCGAATTCCCACAACATGATGACATAAAATGCAGCCTTCCATGTCAGTTTATTTTTGGTCAACAAGCGAATGCGAAGCATGTAGAAAAAATCGCGCCCAACCATAAATAGCAACGCGCCGATCAACCACCACCAAGTCGAAGCCCGAAATTCAATTTGTGCGAGCGCATCCGAAACGGTTTGTTGTCGGTAGTCGCCCCTTTTTGCTGGCTTAAAATCCTCGAGGAGCTGTGCATCGAGTTTTTTGTTCTGATTTCCATCAACCCAACTGTGTGTTCCTTGTCCAGACTCCACCTTCACGAAGTGAACCGCAGTCACCCCTCGATAGAGCATCGATCCAGAAATCAACAGTCCGAGAGCAATCGCTACGGCAATTTTCCAACCGCTAAATGCTGATTTCAGGGGCGACTTCATGGTCGTGTTTCAAGTGGAAGAAGTTCAACTTCAATTTCCCAATTTGCCCGAACGGTGGTGACTTTCGTGAACGGATCGATCTGTTCAGGCAGGGTTCGCGTTTCCAGGTTTCCAGTGTCCCAACGTCCGTTTGCGTTTGTATCGCGGATTACTTTGAACGTATAATCTCCTGCTTCAAGTTCTGGAATTTTCACGCGATCAAGTGTCGTTGTCATGGCTTTTTCAGTGACCAGTTTCGTTCCCTTGAACACTTGCAAAACAATTGGCTCGGCGTAGGAAGCAACGTTGATGGATAAAATTCCATATTTTTTCTCAGAACTTACCGTGAAGGGGAGACTGGATTTGGGCGATTTTCCTGTAGTGGTTGTGATCGCACCTTCTTGAAAATCAATGCGGTATTGTTTCGTTGTTGTTCGTGGCAAGTTAACATAAATCTCACTTCCAGAAAAGTTAGCGCGCGAATACACAGCAACAGAATCTTCCACTCGGATTACTTGGATTAACGCTGTGTCGATTTCTGTGATCAAATCATTTACCCGAAAAGAAAGGTCTTGACTTGGGGCATAATTGAAATTGGCTTGCGTTGGTGAAATACGGATTGCTCCTTTTTTTTGAGTTTCTAAAATGCGGTAAGTGGTCGTGTCAGCATTGGCTCCAGTTGAAAGTGAAATGTTGCCAGACGATAGGTTGGCGGGGTTTACAAAGATGCGTAATCGGGTTGGTTCTTCCAAAACGGATGCCGTTGAATCGACTTGAATCGCGTCAATGAATACTGTTGGATCCTCAATGTTCACGTTTGTTTCAACTAAAAACGAAGCGGGTGCTTCAAATTTAGCGGAGAGAATTTCAAGGGGCTGTTCAGGAGAAAAGAGACGGATCGGGGACAAAAGCGCGCCTGAAGAATCAATGGAAATGAGGGAATCTGCCAAGAACCCAACTTGTTCCGTTTTCTGTGCGATGAGGTCGTTGTTTTCATCCTTAAAGGCAAGCAATTCGTATGTTCCTGTGCGGAGGTAATTCAACTTCGCGACGCCCGCGCGATCCGTTTGCGCGAAATTGACCAAGGTTTTTGTAGATGGATCATACAGCGCGACGATAACATCGGCAAGGGTTGCATTCGTAAACGCATCGATCACGGATGCCGAGAACGCGGTTGAATCGAGCGTACTTCCCGTTGAAAAAACGTACTGCATGATTGAGTCATTATTTTCAGACAAATCCTTTACTGTATTGTTGAGATAGATGGCATAAGTAGTATTCGGCCGCAAGGTTTCTTCCCAAGAAAGAATCAGTGTTTTTTTATCCACCGATGCTCTAATGGTTGCGTGGGGCGGAACAAGTTGTATGGATGTTGTGGGACTGGATAACGTAAAGTATTCATCGAAGGGAATCACAATTTGATTGCCCGTAAAAGACACAGTGGCATTTGGAGGCTGAACCTTTTCAGTAATGGGTTTTGGTGCAGCAAGGTCTTTTTCGCCACCTGTGATCACGCCCACTTGTGCGCAACTTCCGAGGAGCAAAACGAGGATAAAAATCAGATAACTGTAACGAGCCATGAACACAATTGATTCAGATGCAATGCATCAACAGCATCAAAAGTAGCGATTTCGGCACTATCCACGTCCAAAACACCAATCACTTCTCCATTTCGAATCAGTGGAATCACGATTTCACTTTTCGACAATGAGCTGCATGCGATGTGTCCAGGGAATGTGTCGACGTCATCCACCACAAGTGTTTCCGCGTTTTCCCAACTCGAACCGCACACGCCTCGCCCTTTTTGAATTCGTGTGCAGGCAACAGGACCTTGAAACGGACCCAGCACCAATTCATCTTGTTTCACCATGTAAAATCCCACCCAAAAGAAGTCAAATGCCTCTTTGAGTGCCGCAGCAACATTCGCTAAATTCGCGACGGTATCGGTTTCATTCCCAATCAACGCCTGAATTTGCGGAAACAATCCCTGATAGATTGTTGCCTTATCGCCTACAATTTTCACCAAATCTTCTGCCATGAATGTCTTTTATACAAAAGTGATTTTTTTATTTGGAAAGTCTATTTTTTCACTAACTTAAATGGAGAACTAATTTTTTTAAACCTATCAAACACCAATTATGTTAGAAAAAGTACCCGTTGAAAAAATCCTTTTTTTGGACATTGAAACCGTTCCTCAAACCTACCAATTTGTAGACTTGGAGGATAAAGCGCGTGAACTTTTCGAAGCAAAAACGCGCTTCCAACAAAACGAAGAAAAGAGTTTCGAACAATTGTATAACGAACGTGGGGGCATCTTCTCCGAGTTTGGAAAAATTGTGTGCATCTCTGTCGGTTTTGTCACCTCGAATTCCATGGGCCGACAAATTCGAATGAAATCATTTTACCACGACGACGAAGAAACCTTGTTGAAACAATTCAAGTCCTTGTTGGATGAGCACTACAATTCGCCCATGAGCATTTTATGTGGACACAACGCCAAGGAATTTGATTTTCCCTACATCTGTCGCCGCATGCTCATCAATGGAATTAAACTACCAGTGGCGCTGAACATAGCAGGAAAAAAACCATGGGAAATTCCGCACCTCGACACGATGGAACTCTGGAAATTTGGTGATTTTAAAGCGTATACCTCGCTCGCGTTGTTGTGCCATGTTTTTCAAATCCCCACGCCGAAGGACGATATTTCTGGTGCCGATGTCGCACGGGTGTACTATGAAGACAATGATTTGGAGCGCATCAAACACTATTGCGAAAAAGATGTCGTTGCCTTGATTCAGTTGTTTTTAAAAATGACAGGGAACGCGTTGGTAGGTGAAAGTGAGGTGCATCATTCGTAAATCCGAATTTAGATTAGAACATAGTTTATACCGTTAAAAAAACACTTCAATTTCATGAAATCAATGAATAACCAACCTATTCGTTTCGTTTTTCACGCGAACAGTGTAAATACCGGGTTTCACGGCTGAGATATTGATCGTGTTGTTAAGCGAGGACAACAACGATGTATGTATAATCTTGCCAATCGCGTCAGTAATCACCACGTATTCTTGTAAATAAACAGGCTCGATTTTTACGATAAGCTCATTATCGGCAGGATTTGGATACAACGTCAGATTAGTTATTCCGAATTCGTCAATCTCTGCGCAATTTGTAACCAACAAGTTTAGGGTGTCGCTAATGGAACAAAAAACCCCGTCGCTAAAGGTATAAAGGAGTTCATGTAATCCAACACCAGCCGTACTAGGGTCGAATGTGTTACCAATAATTCCCAAACCAGAATATGTGCCTCCGCTCGGAAAAGAAATAGGTAAACCAAAGGAACTCGTTGATAGGCATAGGGAGTCAGGCATTTGTCCCCATTGAACATCTAAGCTGTCACAGTTGTAAAGTGTATTAAATGCGGTGTTCGTTATAATTGCAGGATTGTAATCGAAGAAAATATGGGCTGTGTTATAAATTATTGTTCCCAACGGTAAGTTTTGGTCGAGGTGAATACGATATTTCAGATACCCATGGCTTTCGATTTCATTGGTTGTGCTGTCGGGAAGCATTATTGAATCAAAATAGAAACTGATTTCCCCATTCTGATTAACAAAGGTTTCTATATTGTGACTGCTACCTAAAATAGAAAGGGTCGATTTCACAAGTTTAGAATCAAGTTGGTCTTTAATAACAACGAGATTAGCGGTATCGTTGCCAGTATTTTGGAACCGTACTGTGTAGTCGAGGTATTCCGTTTCGGACGAAATATGGTTTTCATTACCTATTCCTGGTGGGTCCACGAGTTTATCATTCGGATCGTACGCACAGGTAATAATTTGATCCAACGAGTTGTTTGAATTAAAAATGACACTATTCAATTGATCGGTAATTGAAGCTGACACATTGTTCGTTATAGTATCACCAAGAAAGGTAAAGTCTGGAATTAGAACATCGAGTGTAATCATATGATGGGCGAAGTAGTTCAACGAATCATACGACCAATAAACTAATTGACCAACAATTGAATCGGGAATGGGATTCGCAGAAACATAAGAAACAACATTGTCTAATTCGACACTGATTAGCCCGGAGGGTGTTGTGCTTCCCTCATTTTTAACATCAATCCAATATCGAACGACATTGTCACACTTGGACGAAGCCCCCACGATATCTGCAGAAACAGAGTCAACAATTGAATTTGGAAAAAAGCCAAATAAGAGACTATTCAAAGACAGGAAATTTGAATCAACATTGACGGTATAACTTGCAGAATCAGTTGTTAATGTCCAAAACGAAGGCAAATTATTTGGAGCAATCTGGTACACACCAATGGAATCACTGAAGTTCATTCCAAAGTGACCATTTACATTTGCATAAGAAAAATCACTCAATGGAGATGAGAGAATTTGAACTTGATTCATACCAACCTCATTGGCGTCAAAGATTTCATTTTGGTTCTGGTCGACAAAGCAAGCTCCAGATATTTGAGTGGTGTAGAAATTAGTATTTAGAAAAATGGAGACAACATTTGTGAAAAACGAACAGACAAAATCAAAATCACCATCGTTGTCAAAGTCAGCAATTGAGAGGCCCGTTGGAACGATAGAGATGCTGGAAGTACTGTTTTCAGGACTAAACCCTGTTCCAAACCCTAAGTAATAGACAATTTGATCAGTTTGATGCGAAGAGACCAGAATATCTAGAAATCCATCGTTGTTTAAATCTTCAACTTCGAGATGATTAGGAGTGTCAAATGTTGTTGTAATTGTCAGGGTCTGAACGATCCCGGTGCCGTCATTGATATAAGCCTCTATGGCATTGTCGTCATAAAACGCGACGATCAGGTCGTGATCCCCATCATTATCAATATCGCCCATGCGCAGTGCTGATGCACTATAAGAAAAATTGTTGGCAAGGAGTATTTCAGTATTAAATGTCAAGGCACCAAGGTTTTTATACCAAACAACTTTTGAAGGCGCACTAATTGCAGCAACAATGTCCAACAGTCCGTCTCCATCCATATCTGCAATGGTAAGATCTGCTCCACCGATTGCATTGTTGGCAATTAATTCTTTGGGACCAAATAAACCGCCGCCTAGGTTTTCAAACAAATTGATAGAATTGTCATAGATAGTTGAAGAGATAATATCTAAATCTCCATCATCATCTAAATCATGAGCAATCACCCCCTCCGCGCCAATAGATAAATTGTCAATGACTTGAATATTTCCAAAGCCCGTACCACTTAAGTTTTCATACCAAGCAATGGTATTGTCATTAATTGATGCAATGATTAGATCTACGAAACCATCATTGTTTACATCCGCAGGAAAAATAGTAGCCATAGCAGACTGCGTGACGTTTTTCACCATTTGTGAAGGAAAATTACCCGCACCATCGTTATAGTACCACGCAAAAAGGTTGTTCAATTGATTTCCGACAATAATATCAATAGAACCGTCATTGTTTAAATCTGCATGTTCAACAATACTGGGATTAGAACCCAAAATACTAACTGGATTTCCTTGCGAAAAACTTCCATTAATGTATTGATGCCATTGGATGAGATCGTTATTGTGTCCTGCGCAAAGAACATCATCATTCCCGTCATCGT
This sequence comes from Crocinitomicaceae bacterium, assembly GCA_041303175.1. GTDB lineage: Bacteria > Bacteroidota > Bacteroidia > Flavobacteriales_D > Crocinitomicaceae > UBA4466. Next base: position 9,124 of record JBFYPU010000346.1, read on the forward strand.
CAAAATCAGCTAAAACAACCGAAACAGCGTTGTCGTAAGCTGTTGAAATAACCTCTTGTGGTGCGAAAACACCTCCTCCTAAGTTTTCATACCAAGCTAATTTGTCGTCAGCCCCAGATGACGAAAAAACATCTTGATCACCGTCATTGTCAATGTCGGAAGATCCGACTTGCCAAACAGAATTAGCGGATGTCGTGATTATTTGTTGAGGACCGAAAGTTCCAAATCCTAAATTTTCATACCAAGCGACCTTATTATCAGCACTCGAGCCTGAGACGATATCTAAGTCACCATCATTGTTGATATCCGCTGCGATAATAGATCTTGCTGTTAATGTGTTCGATGAAATAGTTTGGAGGGTTGAAAATGTTCCCGCCCCAAGATTTTCGCACCAACCGATAGAACTACTATATGCCACCAAGACATCATTGTCCCCATCAGAATCGATATCATCTGAATAAACACATCGGCCCGAACTGGCAGATGTTGTAATGGCCGTTTCGCTACCAAACGATCCGTTTCCGAGATTTTGATACCAAAAAACGGTATTATTTAAACTAGATACTGCAAGAATATCCAGATTTCCATCGTTGTCTAAATCTTTTGAAAAAACAGATTCAGCATAATTAACATTCGAAGAAATAATTTGCTGAGGACCAAACTGACCATTGCCTAAATTCTCATTCCATGCTACTTTATCATCTCCACCCGAAGCGGACATCACGTCAAAATCTCCATCATTGTCAAGGTCTGCTGCATGAATAGAGCGCCCGTTTAGAATGTTTCCTGGGATTTCATGATATTGGCCGAAATCGCCATTACCCAGATTTTTATACCAAACTACTCGGTTGTGTGACATGGAAATTGCCAACAGATCGTTTAACCCATCATTGTTAATATCCGCAGCGAAAGTCTTTTGTGGACCATCAAGTCGAATGGCAATCGGTTTTTCCGGCTCAAACTGGGACAAGGCATTACCAATAGTAAGAGCAGATAAACACGAAGCAATAAGAAGCTTTAAAATCATAATAATGACAGTTGGGATATAAAAGTAGACTAAAATAATGAAAACTTGATAGAACGATCACGGGTAAAATGGCTATAGAAGGGCGATCGGGAAAGAGTCAAGTTCATTATTAGTGAGGTGAAAAATCGTATTGCATTAAAACGACCTTCGTCGAAACCGTTTCTTGCTCCACTTTAATAATTCCCATCCTTTGAGATCATCTTTTTTCACCTAAATGTTCAACACTGCAACGCCTGCTTGTACTACATTAATACACACAATAGAAGTTAAAGTTCACGACATCCTCAGCATTCGACGTTTCTTCCATTTCTAAAACAGGCGTTGAGTTTAGTTCATGAGGAGGTAGCGTCAATGATTTCACCATTGCCGATGGCACAACTTGATTTACTTCATTTTTTTCCGTGATTTCAACGAGTTTATCTTGTTTTTTTCACGACCGAAAAAGTGATGGCTGCAATATTCAAAATGAGGGTGTATTTCACATCTTGCTTTATAATTGAACAATTGAATCACCCGAAGGGTTACTTAATTAGGTGTTAAAGTACATTGTATAGGGAATAGTTGAAATTGAATTTTCCGTGCGGATTCGTTCAATTATTTGACGTTAATGCGTTAATCTGCGATTATTCTCCGTATTAAACGTAAATTTAAGACGCTTAAACTATAAAAACGATGGATTCAAAACTACTCTCCAGAGTAATACTTGTGCTTGTACTGGTATTTAACTCCGTATCATTTGCACAAACGTATCAGCAGGTAAACTACTCAATAACAGAAGTATCAAAGGCTGAATCAGCTCTTCTAGGAACACCACAGATCCAAGCGTCAGACTATAAAGTCTTTCAAATGGACATTGATGCTATTAAAGCACAAATGACTGGTGTTGGTTTCCGCGAAAATCCCAGTTCAGGATTCATCGCGCAGTTGTCATTTCCTCATCCAGATGGGTCTATGCATAATTATCAAGCAAGAGGAAATCAAACAATGGATCCCGCTTTAGCTGCTTTATTCCCGGAAATAAAATCATATGATGCTGCAGGTGTTAACAACGGAGCAAAAGTAAAGTGGGACATCACTCCTCAAGGATTTCACGCGATGATTATGCTGCCGAATGAGAGCACGATATATATTGATCCGCTGATTCAAGGAAATACAGATTATTACATCGTTTATCACAAAAAAGATTTTTATTCAACGAAGCAAATGTTATGTGAATTCTCTGGTCAAAGTTTACTTGAGGATGAATTTGGAGGAACGATTAAAAGTTTCGGAACATGTGAATTGAGAACGTATCGAGCGGCAATTGCTGCTACTGGAGAGTATACGACTTTTCACGGAGGAACAGTAGCATTGGCTCAGGCAGCTCAAGTAACTACAATGAACCGTGTGAACGGATGTTTCGAAAGGGACATGGCGGTCACGATGACTATCATTGCAAATAACAACCTACTAATCTATACTAATGCAGCGACAGATCCTTACGCAAATGGAAATCCTGGAACCATGATAACCCAAAATCAAACGAATGTAAACACGATTATTGGAAATGCAAATTATGATATAGGACATGTTTTTGGAACCAATAGCGGTGGTTTGGCGGGTTTAGGAGTTGTTTGTGTAACCAATCAAAAAGCACGTGGAGTAACAGGAAGCGGTGCACCAATTGGGGATCCATTTGATATTGATTATGTCGCGCATGAAATGGGACACCAGTTTGGGTGTAATCATACATTTAACAACTCATGCGGAGGCAATCGAAATAATGCAACGGCAATGGAACCAGGTTCCGGAACGACGATTATGGCCTATGCCGGGATTTGCGCTCCTGATATTCAGAGTAATAGTGATGATCACTTTCATGGGATTAGTTTGCAAGAAATGGGGAATCATCTGGCGTCAACGAACTGTCCGGTGATTACTGCGTTAGCGAACTCAGCACCAAACATTACTGGAACAAATGGCAATATAACAGTTCCAGCAAACACCCCCTTTGCTTTAACCGCATTCGCGACTGACCCAGATGGAGATGTTCTCTCATATTGTTGGGAACAAATGGACAATGGGATTAGCACACAGGCTCCAGTTGGCACTTCTACCATTGGGCCCAATTTCAGAAGTAATCCACCCATTAATAATCCAACACGTTATTTTCCAAACTTAACCTCTTTAGCGGCAGGGGGCCCATTTACATGGGAAGTGATACCAACGGTTACTAGAACAATGAACTTCAGAGTTACGGTGCGGGACCAGTCTTTAGGTGTAGCGGGATGCAACGACCATGCAGACGTTACCATAACAACAGATGCGGGTTCTGGACCTTTTATTGTTCAATATCCATCTGTAACAGGAATTGTTTGGGCTGGATTGACCTCAGAAACAGTAACATGGTCTGTTGCAAATACAAACGTAGCTCCAGTAGCTTGTTCTTTGGTTGACATTTTACTTTCAACGGATGGTGGGTTAACTTACCCAACTGTTTTAGCCAGCGGAGTTCCCAATGACGGATCTCAACCGATAACGGTTCCTAATATTGCAACAACCACTGCAAGGATTATGGTGATTTGTTCGAACGGAACATTCTTCGATATTTCGAATAACAATTTCCAAATTACAATGGCCAGCTTCGATTATTCCCTAGGAGCCTCACCACTAAGTATTAATATTTGTCAACCAAACGATGCGGTTTACACTGTGAACATTGGGTCTGTAGGCGGGTTCAACGATCCCGTTGCTTTATCGGTAACAGGAGTTCCGGCAGGAGCAACCTTTTCATTTTCAGTAAATCCAGTCACGCCGGTTGGAACGAGTACACTCACCATTTCTAACACAGGTGCAGCAGCCCCAGGAGTTTATACAATAACAATTACAGGAAATAGTACAACAGGAATAAAAACAACCAATGTTGAATTAATTATTACCAGTGCCAATCCAACACCAGTTGTACAGATTATTCCATTGAATGGCGCAACAAGTGTTTCGACTCCGACAGCATTCTCCTGGACGACATCGCCTACAATCGGAGTGACGTATGAAATAGAGATTGCTACCGATGCTGGATTTGCGTCAATTGTAGATCAGGCAACAGGTCTGCCAACAGCATCATATACCTCAACGGTATTACTTGGGATCACGACTTATTATTGGAGAGTTAGATCCGTAACTAATTGTGGCACTTCGGCATGGTCTTTAGGTTTTAGTTTTACTACCTTAGGTTGTTTCCAATTTACGCCTACGAACCTTCCTGTTACGATTCCAACTGCTGGACCTGTTACTGTTTCGTCATCTGTAAACGTGCCGATTGCAGGAACGATCAACGATGTAAATGTGATCGACCTAATTGGAACTCATACGCGTATCAAAGACTTGATAATTACTTTAACAAGCCCTTTAGGAACAGTTGTTACCTTGATGAATCAAGTGTGTAATAATCAAGATAATTTTAATGTTGACTTTGATGATGCAGCAGCTTCCGCGGTGTTACCATGTCCACCAGTGGATGGAAACCCATACCAACCAAATGGACTTCTTTCTGCTTTCAACGGTGAAAGCGCAACGGGAACTTGGACACTGACCATAACAGATGTGACAAATTTACAAGGGGGTGCTTTAACAAATTGGATTCTAGAAATCTGTGTTGATCCACCAGTTTCGTGTATTAATCCTGATATTCCAACATTAATCGCTGGCTCAACAGTTTGTCCGAATACTGCGACTACATTATCGGTAGGAGCAGCAAACTTAAATGATGCTACCTCTTGGGAATGGTATACTGGAACTTGCGGTGGTACTTCAGCTGGTTCTGGGGCGAACTTAGTTGTTAATCCTGCAATATCTACGACTTATTATGTCCGTGGCGAAGGTGGATGTGCAGTTCCGGGTGTATGTGCTTCCGTTACTGTTAACGTGGAAGATTCAAATGCACCGACGGTTACCTGTCCTGGAAATCAAATTGAGAACTTTAATGCGGCATGTCAATTTACATTACCAGATTACACGAGTTTGGTTACAGTAATTGATAACTGTGATGCTTCTCCAGTAATTACTCAGTCTCCAATACCTGGATCGGTCATTTTTGGAAACGCCACAATTACTATAACAGCAACAGATGCTAGTGGAAACGTGGGTGCTTGTGCGTTTGATGTTGTGCCAAATGACGCAACTCCACCGACAATTTCTTGTCCTGGAAATCAAACAACGTGTTTAACAACAATGCCCGATTACAGTGGATTGGTAGTGGCGACGGATAATTGTGGAACATTAACAATAGTGCAATCGCCATCAGTGGGAACACCAATTACGGGAACCACTTTAGTGACAATGACCGCTACTGACGGAAACAGTAATGTCAGCACATGTACGTTCAGTGTTTTGGGTGCTTTAACATTTAATGAAACGGCGACAGCAACAATCTGTTCGGGTCAGACATACAATTTTGGAACACAAGCCTTGACTTCGGCAGGAGTTTACACGGAGTTATTTACATCAACTAGCGGATGTGATTCATCTGTGGTGTTGAGCTTAAATGTTAATCCAACGTACAACGAAACGGCTATAGCAACGATCTGTGCAGGTCAGACGTACAATTTTGGAACACAAGCCTTGACTTCGGCAGGAGTTTACACGGAGTTATTTACATCAACTAGCGGATGTGATTCATCTGTGGTGTTGAGCTTAAATGTTAATCCAACTTATAACGAAACGGCTACGGCAACGATCTGTGCAGGTCAGACATACAATTTTGGATCACAAACCTTGACTTCGACAGGAGTCTATACGGAATTATTTAGTTCAATGGCTGGATGTGATTCATTAGTCGTACTTACGCTGAATGTTTCCAGTGGATTTTTATCTAATGAAAATGCAACAATTTGTGAAGGTCAGACTTACCTTTTCCCTGATGGATCTGCGGGCACAACCACTCAGGTATATACAAGCGTATTGTCAAATTCAATTGGTTGCGACAGCACGATTGTAACAGCATTGACAGTTCATCCAGTTTACAACATAACAGAGGCAGCCACGATTTGCGATGGGGAGACGTATACATTCCCTGATGGCAGTTTTGGAACAACAGCACAAACGCACACAAGTACCTTGACAACCGCAAGTGGATGTGACAGTTTAATTATTACTGTGTTGGATGTGCAAATGATTGATAATTCAATTACGTTGGTTGACCAAACAATAACGGCAAATCAGACTGGAGCGCTTTATCAATGGATCGATTGTGCTAATAACAACCCAATAGCGGGAGAAGTGAATCAGTCTTTTATAGCGACCGCGGTGAATGGAAATTATGCGGTGATTGTAACGATTGGAAACTGCTCCGACACTTCTGACTGTGTGAACATCGACTTAAGCGGATTAGATAACCTATACGCGAACTCGATTCTTATTTATCCTAATCCAACGGATGATATCGTGAACATCGAATGGGAAGGAAAAATTGAGCTAATCGAAGTGACAGATGTACGGGGGAGGCTTGTTGAGCGCATTGACAACCTCTCAGGTCAAGCGGTTAAAATTAATTTAACAAAGCATGAGGCTGGCGTATATTTCATCCGCCTTCAGAACCAAAATGGCAGTTCAGTTTATGACATCATGAAGTATTAATTTTGAAGAAAGGCCGTTATGAAACGACCTTTCTTTTTGCCAATATTTATTCCTAGACGCGCTTGCAGGGTTTAGCCTGGGGAGAATAGAAGAACAGTAATTATTGGAGTAGGAAGTCGGGCAAAAACATAGGGGTCCCTATCCGCTTGAGATTCGTAGAAATCCCTAAAATTGCTTCAATCGAATTTTGCACTGAATTAGTGGCATCGAGAGAAGTCATAGGTGGCGTTTTATAATGTTACAAATAGAATAAAAAAACTCATTGTTAAATGAGTTTTCAGTTTTCAATATTAGTAATAAGCCCAATGAATCTTTTTAATCAGAAGAACAATTGACCGATAACTTATGGTGTTTATAAATAAATTTTCTTGACTCACTGACTGAAGGAGAAATGGTTGAGCTAAATGTTTTTCTCTTTGACAATGATCCCATAAAATTTAAAAAGAATGGGAAATCTAAATGGATTGATACACCACTATATATCTGTGGGAACCGCACCAAATCAAAAAGAATTGACAAAATAAAAGGATATTGGTGTTTAAATCAAGACACTTTACTAATGCAAGTCAAGGAAAAAAGTTGAATTTAAAGTGATTGAAAAAACAGAAAATCAAAGGTATTAGCCCATCAGTTTCAAAAGAATAGCTTGATGAAAACATCCCGATTGGGTTAAAAATAAATTCTACTGACGCGGTCTGACCCACGCCTCCGTCATTCATCGAAAAACGGGTTTTAAGAATGAAAACAAGTTAACTTCGAACTTAGGCATACTTAAAAAGTTCGGCACAGTAACCCATAGTAGTTGGACAAGGCAAAAAAAAGCGTCAAACTTTCATTCGACGCTTTCAGTATGTTAAGATTTCGTTATTGAACGAAAACAGTTTCTTCTGAAGTAACTTCTTGTTCTACCTTAATAATTCCTTGTCCCGTTAACGCGTCTTTTTGAACATCAATATTCAAAACAGCCACACCTGCCTGCCCGAGTTGATATACATCGTTAAAGTTAAAAATCGCTTCTCCCGCCGAGTTAGTGAATGTTGTGTCAAACAAATTCACATTCGCAGGTTGATTGATCGTAGAATATCCATAAACCACAACACGCGCACCAGCAACCGCTTGGTTAGAGGCGTCGCGCACATAAATCTTCGCAATCGTATCTTCTTTTTTTCGACACCCAATTACAGTAACAACACTCAATAGAGCGAAAAGTCCAAGGGTTAAAAATCGTTTTGTGCTCATAACAATATATTTTAATTAGTTAGGAAGGTAGATGGTTTCCACAGCTGTTGTGTGTGCCCGACTTCGAATTCTACCTGTTGCCGTTTTGGTGTCTTTTTTCACAACCACATCGAAGTAACCGATTGTGTTGTCCTCACCCGCAGCATCATAGTAGGCCTTCATTTCGAAAACCGCAAAACCAGATTCATTTGTGAAAACAGTGTCTACGTGTGCATTTGTTGGTGGGTTAGAATTTACGTCGCCAATAATTACGACTTGCGCTCCGTCAACAAGCTCATTGCTCGAAGATCGAACGAAGATTTTAACGGCTGATGGTTCCTTATTTTTACACGATTGAATAAACCCAATCGATAAACAAACAAACGCCAACAATCCTATTTTTCGTGCATTATTCATATTTCTGGTATAGTACAATTTTCAAATATACGCTAAATATCAGATTCAGTAAAAAACTTTATCTGCGTTTTCTTAACTTCGTACGCAAACAAGAAGCTCTAAGTTACATAAACAACTAAAGTAGGTTAAAAGTTACACCCCTTCAATGGTTTTTATATAAAAGACGCAAAAAAGCGACTTAGAGTTGGTAGATTACGCATAAATGAACGAGAAAATACAAGAAATACAGACTGCGATTGAAGCATTCACCATTTCATCTGCACAGCAATTGGAGGAGTTTCGCATCAAGTTTTTGGGATCTAAAGGGATCGTTAAGGACCTGTTTGCGGAATTGAAATCGGTGCCGAATGAACAAAAACGTGACGTTGGGCAATTGTTGAACGGACTAAGAATGAGTGCACAGACACACTTTGATACCGCTCAAGCAGCATTGGAATCGCAGGTTGAAGAAGGAAATAAATTAGACCTCTCACGTCCAGGAGACCCGCTTCAAGTTGGGGCGCGGCACCCGCTGTCTATTGTAAGGAGCGAAATCATCGAGATTTTTAGCCGAATTGGATTCACCGTGTCAGAAGGACCAGAAATTGAAGACGATTGGCACAACTTCTCTGCCCTTAATTTTCCACCAGAACACCCGGCAAGAGACATGCAAGATACCTTCTTCATTGAAAAAGGAGAAGAGGAAATCGCTTTGCGGACCCACACGTCATCCGTACAAGTGCGCGTGATGGAAAATGAAAAGCCGCCAATTCGCACCATTTCTCCAGGAAGGGTTTACCGAAACGAAGCCATTTCTGCCCGTGCGCATTGCTTTTTTCACCAAGTAGAAGGACTCTATATCGATACCGATGTTTCCTTTGCTGATTTGAAACAAACACTCCTCTACTTTGCGAAAGAAATGTTTGGTGAAAAAGCGCAAATTCGTATGCGCCCATCCTATTTTCCATTTACCGAGCCAAGCGCAGAAGTAGATGTTTCCTGCTCAATTTGCAGTGGTAAAGGGTGCAATGTTTGCAAATATACCGGTTGGCTCGAAATTTTAGGTTGCGGGATGGTTGATCCAAACGTGTTGGAAGCAAGTAATATCGACAGCAAGGTCTATTCGGGATTTGCTTTCGGAATGGGAATTGAACGCATCGCTCAGCTGAAATACCGCGTCAACGACTTGCGCCTTTATTCGGAAAATGACGTCCGTTTTCTCAAACAATTTACACCTGAAATGTAATAGATAATGGGCTGGTTTTCAAGTAATAAAAATGAAGAAAAAACACAAGGAGCTTTGCCTTGGCAACACCTTACTTCAATAGAACAATTAAAGTCTGTGCTCAAAGCATCGCACGAAAAACCCGTTTTGCTTTTCAAGCACAGCACACGTTGTAGCATTTCGATCATGGCGCTCAATAGTTTCCAACGATCGTGGACAGGAACGCCTGAACAAATGGAGATCTATTATTTGGATCTGCTCAATCACAGAGACGTCTCCGACGCAATCGCAGAAGAAACCCATGTGCACCATCAATCGCCTCAAGTGATTGTACTCAAAAATGAGGAGGTCGTCTACACTGCAACACATTCTTCAATTGATGCGCGATCGGCACTTAATTCAATAAAAAAAGCATGAAAAAATACCTAATCATTGGACTTGTTTTGCTGGTTGGAGCAGCCGTTTTCATCGTTCCACTTTTGAAAGATGACGAGATTGATGGTCCTTACGCCAAATTCAATTTTGAGCAAATCGACTTAGCGGTTCAAGCCGGGCAAACCGTGGATTTGAAGATAGATGTGCTGCTCGAAGACCTCTTAACCGTAGAAGTATTATTGGACGACAAACCCATGCAGACCTGGAAATCACCCAAAGGATCCCTCACTTATGTATTGAAAGCAACGGATGAACTTCTTGGTGCTCATCGGCTTACCGTTCGAGCAGTTTCGGCAAATGGTGAAACCTCAGATTATCGTGGATTGCGCATCCTTTCCGATATTATTCCGGAGCGCGCAAAAGCGCAAATGGTTGCAAGTTTCGACCACGACCCCACGAGTTACACACAAGGATTGGAGTTCTATAAAGGGAAATTGTACGAAGGTACAGGAGATCCCGGACAGCAAGCCCAAACGGTGGTTGGAGAAATTGACCTCAAAACAGGGAAACACATTGAAGGTCGACGTGCTCGATTGGATGCCTCGCATTTTGGTGAAGGAATTACAATTCTCAACGATAAGGTGTATCAGTTGACATGGAAAAACGGCAAGTGTTTCATCTATGACGTCAATAATTTTATGGGGAAAGTTGAAGAGTTCAGCTATTCCGGCGAAGGTTGGGGCTTGTGCAACGACGGAAAATCATTGATCATGTCAGACGGCACTGAACGACTTACTTTTCGCGACCCAAATACCTTTGCAACGCAACGCGTAATTGAGGTCTACGACGACACGCGCCCAATCACACAATTGAATGAATTGGAATACATCAACGGCTTGATCTATGCGAATATCTACCAACAGAACTTTATTGTTGTGATTGATCCCAAAACGGGCAAGGTAGTGCAGCAAATTGATGTGAACGACATTGCAAAAGCTTCGCGAGGCACCGGCGACGTCTTGAACGGAATCGCGTACAATCCACTCACCAAAAAAATGATCATTACTGGAAAATACTGGACAAAGTACATTGAAGTGAAAGTAACGAGGATATAGATTATTGGATCAATAGATTGTTGTACCATTGGATTAACCGAAGGTTGAGCGTAGTCGAAACCAAAGGTTAAGAGATCATCGAACCATCGGTAATCGGATCATCAAAATCCACCTGTTTATAAATTGTTTTAGTACATTTAACAAGAACTATTTTCAATAATCGGACTATGCGCTACAAGACTGATGTGAGCACATTGAAAAGACTCATTTGAGAAGTTGTTCGAAAAAAACAGGTAGGTGGGGCATTTATTTTAAACAGAATTACGTCTTTAAGATAATCTTAGTGCACAATCCTAATGTTGGATTTTAATTTAAAACGACGAAGTGATGATTTTATCGATAATTAATAAAGCGCTTTTGCTTACGTTACTGATTGTTTTGCCAAACATTCTCTTTTCTCAATATCAAGTGAATGGTAGCGCAACAGCTCTTTCTTGTAATTGTTATCAACTTACTGCGAATGCCGGTAATCTTTCAGGATCGGTGTGGAACACCAATAATATTTCCCTCGCACAGCCCTTTGATTTTACCTTCGATGTTTACCTAGGCTGCAGTGATGGGGGCGCGGATGGGATGGTGTTCGGTCTGCAGCCAATAGGCACAGGAGTGGGTACAAGTGGAGGCGGAATGGGTTTCGCAGGCGTTGCGCCGTCCGTTGGGTTTTACATCGACACCTACCAAAACGGAAGCGATTTTGACCCTGTCGCAGATCATTTTTCAATCAATGCGAATGGTGTTATTTTCCACGACGGCGGAGTCAATGATTATGCTGGACCAGCGTCGCTTCCATTCAATATTGAAGACTGTGCATGGCACACCTTGCGCGTCACTTGGAATCCTGCGACGCAAACGCTTCAAGGATATATTGATGACGTATTTTACCTGACCTACACCGGTGATATCGTTACAAATGTATTTTCTGGAAACCCAAATGTGTTTTGGGGAATGACAGCCGCAACCGGTGGTGCAACAAACCTACAGCAATTTTGCACGGAACTCAATACAGAATGGGCGACCTCACTAGATGATTACACCTGCGTGGGCCAAGTCATGCAATTTTCAGATAGCACTGCTTCTTTTGGTCAAATTGTAGCATGGAGTTGGGATTTTGGAGATGGAAACACGAGTAATGTGCAGAATCCTTCGCACGTGTATACAACAGATGGTGTTTATACCGTTACACTCACCGTCACAGATGCATCAGGATGTCAAGACATGATTTCACATCCCGTTACGGTTGCTTCACCCGAGTTTTTTCCATCGGCAAGCCCAGCCTCAGTTTGTCCGGGCTCTGATTCTCAACTCAATGCTGGACTGAATCATCCTTTTTCGAGTCAATACAATTATACGTGGACGCCAGCAGCAACTCTTAGCAATCCTACTGTGGACAATCCAATTGCTTCGCCAATTTCAACGACGATGTACATCGTGACCGCAACAGATCCAAGCACAGGTTGCACGGGAACAGACAGTGTGTTAGTCACTGTGATCCCACCGGTTGATATTGATCCAATTGCCGATGTGTTTGCCTGTGGATCGTATCAATTTCCTGCGATACAAGGTTCCCAAGTGTCCGCGGGAGCGGCATATTACACGGGTTCGGGTGGTTCTGGTCTTCAATACAATGTAGGATCAACATACACGTCCATTGGAACAACAACACTTTATGCGTACGACAACAGCAGTGGGTGTATCGATGAAGAATCGTTTCTGATTAATGTTCAACCCCTACCGTTTGTAAACATTGGTCCCGACATTTCACTTTGTGTCAACGAGCAAGCAGTGCTCTATGCAACAAGTGTTGGTGCAACAAACAATTGGATGAATGTGTCAACCGAGTCATCGTATACTGTTTCGGCTGCTGGGGAATACTGGTTGGAAATCACCTTAAATGGCTGCTCAAATGCAGATACCGTTGAAGTGACTATGCTACCTCCCGTTTCATTTACATTGGGTGCCGACACGGTCATTTGTGAAACGCCGATTCAACTTTCTCCTTCAAGTGTGTATGCAGCGTATGTGTGGCAGGACGCCAGCATGAATGCAACCTTTACGGCCATTGAACCAGGAACATATTTCGTGACCGTGATTGACGCTTCTGGATGTCAGGGCGGCCAAGATATTCAAATAGGAAACGGTTGTCAACCCGTCGTTGTGGTGCCGAATGTGTTTACACCAAACGGGGATGATGTAAACGACTTGTTCTTTGTGAACGCCGAAAACATTGCCAGTTTTAACTTGGTGATTGTCAACCGATGGGGACAAGTCATGCGTGAAATGTCTGCCATTACCGATACTTGGGACGGTAAAGCGCCCAATGGAAACGAAGCAATTTCGGGAGTCTATTTCTGGAAACTTGCGTATACCTATATTCAAGGTACAGAAGAAGTTACCGAAGAAATGCACGGAAATGTAACTTTGCAACGCGACTAAAAAACAGCAAGGAATTTATGCTTCAGGGCTTGGCTCTTCCTTAGGTGCTTCTTCAACCGCAGCAGCTGGTTCAGCTTTTGCTTCTTTCGGAAAGTAACGACGTTGACGCAAAAACACCATAATCACGCCAAGTGTTATGGAAGCATCGGCCAAATTCCAAATAGCAGGAAACACTTCTTTTCCAGCCAGCCAGGGCATCCACGAAGGCCATTCCGCTTGAAATTTGAACATGTCTACTACATTTCCGAACAAGAAACCAGAGTGGCGTGTTTCCACTTTTTCGCCCCCAATAAATCCGCAATCGTGATAAATTCCAGAACCTTCCAGCGCATTGAATTGGTTGCACGGGTCGAATGTAAAAATATAATCGTAAAACATCGAGTCGATGAGGTTACCCGTGGCGCCAGCCAAGATCAATCCGATTGCTAATAAAAACTCTGTTCGAGCACCAATCCGCGCTTGTTTGATCCAATAATAGACAATGGCAGAAATTGCCGCAATCCGAAACAAGCTCAGGGCTAATTTGTGCCAAATTTCAGATCCAAATTTTGTTCCGAAAGCCATCCCTTGATTTTCAAGGTATTCCATCACAAACCAATTTCCAGCAATAGCATGCGTTTCGAAAGGTTGAAAATGGGTTTTCACGTAGATCTTTAGTACTTGATCTATCAGAAGAATCAGAAACACGACGATCGAAACGATCAGAATTTGTTTTTTCAATGAATTATCCTTGAGCGTTTTTAGCGGCAATACTTAATGTGGCGTGAGGAACCAACATCAAGCGTTCTTTTGGAATAAGTTGACCTGTATCACGACAGATTCCGTATGTTTTGTTCTCGATGCGCACTAATGCGTTTTGCAAGTTTGAAATAAACTTCTCTTGTCGAGATGCCAATTGTGCAACCTCTTCGCGGGAAAGTGTGTCAGAGCCGTCTTCCATCATGTTGAATGTGCGACCGGTATCATCCGTGCCATGGTTGTCACTGTGCGACAATGAACCCTTTAATAAGTCCAAATCTTCTTTCGCTTCGCTGAGCTTTTCCAAAATCAAATTCTTGAATTCTTGAAGCTCATTATCTGAATACCGTGTTTTTATTGTCATGCAATTTTGTGTTATTGCGCCAGGCCGACGCCTTGTCAATCTATCTTTCTTCGCGTTTTGCGAAGCCTAAAATATAAAATTATGAGAGACGCGAAGCAATAGAAGGTGAATAAAAAATTATCTTCGCTTCGTGGTAAAGCTATTTTCAGGAAATCGATCAGGTATATTGCTCATGCTACCAGTTTTGGTGCTTGCTTATGTTGCTCTGAATTTTTTCTTTCCATACCACATACCCTCACTTAATTCAGGGTTTGGCTTTTACGGTCAATTACTCCCTGAACAGTCGCTTCCAAGCCAAATTTCTGCACCTGTTTTGATTTTGCTTAATGCGGTTTTAATCAACGCTATTTTCAACAGGAATGGGTTCATGGAAAAGAACAATTATTTACCGGCGTTATTATATGTGGTAAGTAAAAGCTATTTCCATTCCTTCTATTTTTTGAATTCTTTTGGTCTTGCGGAAACGTTTCTTGTACTTGCTTTTTTGCAAATTTTCAAGTTGGATCAGAATTTAGATGGACGAAAAGCCGTGTTTAACGCTGCCTTTTTTACGGGTGTTTCAGCGTCCATTTATCCCATGTTATTCTTGTTCGTGCCAGCGCTTTTTTTTGTGATCTGGGTGCTTCGACCATTTGTTTTTCGCGAGTCTGTGTTAACCGCAGTGGGATTTTTAATTCCAATTATCTATGCGGGTTCGTATAGCACTTGGTTTGGAATCCCGATTCGAGGAGAAACCTTTGTGGGCGGTGTTGGCGAGTGGAAGTTGCCCGACCTTTATGTGATAGGCGGAGGACTGTTGCTTTTGCTCGTCACGGGCGCAGGTGTTATTCGTCAAAAATTGAATCAAAGCTCGATTCGATTAAAAAAACTGTTTCGTATCCTATTATGGACGGTGTTCTTTTTTCTTCTGCTGGGCGCAGCCGAACTTCTTTTACTTAAGCGGATTGATTCGGTAGGCATTGTAATCGGCTGGATCGCGTTCTTAATTGCATACAGTTTCAGGCTAAAGAATCTGCAGCAAATCCCCGTGATCATTTTCTACCTTATTTTGATTTTTTCTGTGGGTAAGTTTTTCGTTTCTTTCGAGTTTTAGCGGTCGATTTATCGTAAATTTGCGCTGCTCAATTAGTGAAAAATATGAAGTTCGGTGTCGTTACATTCCCAGGATCAAATTGCGATCAAGATATGATTTATGTCCTTGAAGATATTTTAGGACAAGAAGTAGAACGCCTATGGCACAAAGACACAGACCTCAAGGGGGTTGATTTTGTGGTTCTGCCAGGCGGGTTTTCGTACGGTGATTATTTGCGATCAGGAGCGATTGCGAAGCTTTCACCAATTATGGGTGAGGTCATAAAACATGCCAACAACGGGGGGTATGTGTTGGGCGTTTGCAACGGGTTTCAAATCTTAACCGAATCAGGATTGTTGGATGGCGCTTTGTTACACAACGACAATCAAAAGTTCATTTGTAAAAATGTATACTTGAAACCAGCGACAGATAATTCGGCAATCACAAAAGGATTGGACGCGAACAAGTCGTATAAAATTCCAATCGCTCACGGCGAAGGACGTTACTACGCTTCTGATGAGGTGATTGATCGCTTGGAGAAAAACAATCAAGTTCTTTTCCGTTACTGCTCCGCAGATGGAGACGTTTCAGCCCAAACCAATCCAAATGGATCGCGTGAAAACATTGCAGGAATTTGCAATGAAAACCGAAACGTGTTTGGAATGATGCCGCATCCAGAACGTGCAGCTGACGAAAATTTATCGAACCTCGACGGAAGAGCAATGTTCGAGTCACTATTGAATTATTGCAAACAAAATTAAGACATGCGCATTTTATTATTGGGATCAGGAGGACGTGAACATGCTTTGGCTTGGAAAATGGCACAAAGTTCCACACTTGAAGCCCTGTATATTGCACCGGGAAATGCTGGAACGATGGGTTTTGGGACAAATGTTGACCTGTCTGTAAATGATTTTGAAGGGATCAAAAAATTTGTACTGGAAAACAACATCGATACCGTCGTTGTGGGTCCAGAAGATCCATTGGTGAACGGGATTGTTGACTTTTTTGAGTCAGACGAGCGAACCGCGAATGTCGCCATGATTGGCCCGAACAAAGAAGCGGCTCAACTAGAGGGAAGCAAGGATTTCGCAAAGAAATTCATGAAACGACATGGGATTCCAACCGCAAAGTATGGCACGTTTACCAAAGACAGCCTGCAAGAAGGGTATGCCTTTTTGGAGACTATGAAACCACCATATGTGTTGAAGGCAGATGGATTGGCGGCAGGAAAAGGCGTGTTGATCATCGACAATTTGAAAGAGGCGAAAAGCGAATTGAAAAGCATGTTGGCTGATGCTAAATTTGGAGATGCGAGCTCTCGCGTTGTGATTGAAGAATTTTTGAAGGGCGTTGAGTTGTCGTGTTTCGTGATAACAGATGGGGACGCCTACAAAAAATTACCGGAGGCGAAAGATTACAAACGCATTGGTGAAGGAGATACAGGTTTGAATACCGGTGGAATGGGGGCTGTTTCACCTGTGCCATTCGCCAATCCAACGTATCTTGATAAAATTGAAAATCAAATCATTATACCAACAATCAAAGGGTTGAAGGCGGATGGAATTAGCTACAAAGGATTCATTTTTATTGGTTTAATCAACGTGAAAAACGAACCCTACGTCATTGAGTACAATTGCCGATTGGGAGACCCTGAATCAGAGGTGGTGATTCCACGTTTGAAATCGGATATTTTGGATCTTTTTGAGGGAGTAGCAACTGCGACGTTATCGGAACGCGACATTCAATTTGATGAACGGAGCGCGGCAACAGTAATGATGGTTTCTGGCGGGTATCCCGAAGAATTCAAAAAAGGAAAGCAGATTTATGGCTTGAACACCATTTCGGATAGTATTGCATTTCACGCGGGAACAAAACCCGATGGCCCGGTGGTGCTTTCGGCTGGAGGGCGTGTAATTGCCGTAACGTCGTTCGGAAAAGATCTTGAAACGGCACTCAAACGATCGTATGCTTCTGTGGACAAAATCGAGTTTGATGGCGCATACTACAGAAGGGATATCGGACAAGATGTACTGTA
Organism: Crocinitomicaceae bacterium; assembly: GCA_041303175.1. Lineage (GTDB taxonomy): Bacteria > Bacteroidota > Bacteroidia > Flavobacteriales_D > Crocinitomicaceae > UBA4466. The sequence goes on from JBFYPU010000346.1 coordinate 26,738, forward strand.
AACCAATAGATTTCGTATATTTCTTTTTCTAAGAACCCAAATGGAATTACCGCTTACAGGAATTATCGTAACACTTTTGTTTTCCGCCTTCTTCTCGGGTATGGAGATTGCATACATTTCTTCAAGTAGACTAAAGGTCGAATTGGACAAAGTGAAGGGTACAATTAACGGCCGAATTTTGGGTCGATTTTACAAAAACGAGTCGCATTTTATCGCCATGTTGTTGCTTGGAAACAATGTCGCATTGGTATTCTTCGGGCTTTTTGCAGCGCAAATTTTGAATCCGATGCTTGCGAGCTGGGGTGTTCCAGATGGTAGCGCTTGGATGCTCGTCATTCAAACAGTTGCATCCACCGCGCTCGTGTTGGTCGTGGCGGAATTTCTACCCAAAGCGATTGTACAATTGAATCCAAACGGATTTTTGCGCCTCTTGGCTCTGCCCATGATTGTGATTTATGTCGTGATGTATTTGCCGACTTTTCTCATTCTTTGGTTAAGTAATTTATTTCTTCGAATGCTCCGTGTTGAAAATGAAAACCAAGAAAAAGTGTTTTCTAAAGTCGACCTGGAACATTATGTAGATGACCTCAATCACCGAATCAAAGACGAAGAGGAATTTGGAAATGAAATGCAAATCCTGAAAAACGCACTCGATTTTGATTCTGTAAAAGCACGAGATTGCATGGTTCCACGAACAGAAATTGTTTCCATCGACGTGGATAAAACCATCGAAGAATTGCAACGACGGTTCATTGACACAGGTCTCTCGAAAATTATTGTTTACCGCGAAAACATCGACAACATCATCGGTTACGTTCACTCCTTTGAAATGTTTAAATCGCCCAAAGCAATCAAGCAAATTCTCTTACCGATTAACTTTGTTCCTGAATCAATACCCGGAAAAGAATTGCTTCAACTCTTTGCAGAGAAATCGGGAAATTTGGCCGTTGTGGTGGATGAATATGGCGGAACATCCGGGATTGTGACCATTGAAGATGTGATCGAAGAAATTTTTGGGGATATCGAGGATGAGCACGACAAAGAAGATTGGATCGAGGAGAAAGTTTCGGACGATGAATTCCTTTTTTCCGCACGCATAGACATTGATTATCTGAATGCGGAGTACGAATTCGATTTGGAAACGAATGAAGAATACGAAACCCTTGGCGGTTTGATTATCCATGAATTAGAAAGTATTCCGAGTGCTGGCACGCGAATTGTGCTTAAAAACTTGGTGATCGAAATCGAAGAGGTGAGCGACCACCGAATTGACGTTGTACGAATCATCAAACAATGAAGCATTTCTTAATCGGATTTATGAGTCTCTTTGCGGCAGTGGTAGGCGCGCAAACACATCACCTTTCTTCAGCACTCGATGAAATTTCGGGCATCGACTTCCTCAACGACACAACGCTCATTGCGCACAATGATGGTGGCAACGAACCGCTGCTTTTTTTGCTCAATTTGAAAGGAGAAATTCAAGGTGTGGTGCGCGTGAACAACGCCCAAAATCAGGATTGGGAGGACATCACCGTGGACGATCAATTCGTGTATATCGGCGATATCGGCAACAACCTGAACGAGCGAAAAAAATTGACGATCTACAAAGTAAAAATTGAGGATGTGCTTGCGCTCAAAGTCGTTGAGCCCGAAAAAATCACCTTCAATTATGCCGAGCAATTGGCATTTCCACCTCCGAAAAACGGACAATTTTTTGACGCAGAAGCACTCGCCGTGAAGGACGACACCTTGTATATGTTTACTAAAAACAGATCGCGACCAACGGATGGAAATAGCTGGGTTTATAAAATCCCAACGGCTGCGGGCGATTATTCGGTTTCTAAATCAGCGGAGATTTTCATTGGAAAAGGGGGACTTATGGTGGATGCCCTAACGGCGGCGGACATTGTTGGCGACGAATTTTTCTTGATGACTTACAACCGCGTAATCATTAAAAAATGCGAGAATGGCGTATTTGTTGGCGATGAGGTGATTAATTTCAAGACCTATAGTCAAAAGGAAGCGCTTGTGGTGAAAACAAAAATGGAGATTTATGTTGCCGACGAGAAACAAGTGATGCTTGGTGGCCCGAGGATGTATCACATTGATGTGAATGATTTGCGAGAGTAGATTTTCCGTCCTAAAACGCTATTAATTGCTAGCTCTCGTGTAACACCTCCACCGGGCATCTGGTTAGTTCGAAGTAAGAACCCCCGAACGTTTCACAATGGTAACGGCTCAACGTTTGGAAGTGCTCTGCTCTGCAAGAGCAGGAAGCATGGAAAACGCTTTGAGTCAGTGGTGCGTAGCAACCATCTTGAAACGTTCATGAATTTTTGTTTCTTTTTGTTCAAGCAAAAAGAAAAGGAAAAAGAGATACTCTGTTTTTGAATACGAATGTCGAGCGGTAAGCTCGGAAAAAAGATGATAAAATCATCCAATGCTCCAAAATCCAGTGCTCCAATCATCCAACAATCCATGACACAAGAAAGATAATGTGTAAATTTGTATAAATTTAATAGACACATTATGTATCCACCAGAATTAGTTCAACCGATGAAAGAAGATTTAACGAGCGTAGGTTTTACGCAGTTAACTGCTCCATCAGATGTTGATGAAATCATAAAAAATACAGAAGGAACATTGTTGTTGGTTGTGAATTCCGTTTGCGGATGTGCAGCAGGAAACATGCGTCCAGGGGTTAAATTGTCCTTGAAGAGCGACGCGAAGCCAACTGCTTTGGGAACGGTTTTCGCAGGAGTTGATGGCGAGGCTACGAATCAAGCACGCAAGTACTTTCTTCCTTACCCTCCATCTTCACCGTCTATTGCTTTGTTCAAAGACGGTAAATTGGTTCACTTTCTAGAAAGACATCATATTGAAGGTGGCACAGCACAAATGATTGCTGACAATCTTTCTGAAGCGTACAACGAATTTTGTAATTAAGCACATTGCTTATACGTGAATTGGGGATTCTTCGGAGTCCCTTTTTTTGTGCCCTTCCGTTAACCGTGACCTGTTGATACTTTAAAGGCTGCTTTCACGCTTCCGTTATATTATCGACTATCTTCGCAATATGGCATTGGAAGACATTTTGAGAGCGAAATTTGAGATTGTTGAAGGCTTTTCGATTCACGTCGACAAGGTTATCTTCGCGACACTTATTATTGTTGGTACTTGGGTGCTTGTCAAGCTGTTGCGTCGAATGATTACGCGTCCAAATTTTATTGCGGACAAGATCAACATGAAACGTCAAATGACCATTTTTTTGGTGACAAAGTATTTCATTTGGTTCTTCAGTATCATTCTCGCGTTGTCAGCCCTTGGGGTCAATCTCACCACGCTTCTCTTGGGTTCAACCGCCCTTTTGGTGGGGTTGGGATTGGGCTTACAGCACATTTTCACGGATCTGGTTTCTGGATTTTTCCTCTTGTTTGAAGGTTCCCTAAAAATTGGTGACGTAATTGAATTGGATGGTGTGATCGGTAAGGTCATGGAAATCAATCTCCGTAGCTGCGAACTCAAAACACGCGACGATGTGATCATCATTATTCCAAACTCGAAGTTTTTGGCGGAAAAAGTGGTGAACTGGTCCCACGGGGGCGAGCAAGTTCGGTTTACGGTGGAGGTGAGTGTGGCGTATGGTTCTGATGTCGAGCAGGTTTACAAGTGCCTCGAAGACGCGATGGGCGCGCACCATCAAATTTCAGAAACCCCAAAACCCTTTGTGCGCTTCGTGGATTTTGGCGAATCGTCCCTCCAATTTCACATGCTCTTTTGGTCCAAAAACACCTTCCGTATTGAAAACGTGAAGTCGGATTTACGGCGAGACGTATACGCGCGACTCACTGAACACGGTTTGCACATTCCGTTCCCACAGCGGGACATTCACATCAAAGGGGTCGAGAATTTGAATGGGTTGAAGGAAGAGATGGGGGAGTGAGTAGGTCGATTTGCGCAGGCGTTGTTATGTGCATCGCATCATTGCCAAATGACCTGATAAAGTTCGCATTCACCAGCATTAATCGTCATCGTTTGTACCCAATTACGAACCTCTACGTTTGAACTATCAAGAGCTCTAGCTGTGACTGAAATTGTTCTACTCTTAGTTCCTTGCATCTTAATCCAATTACCAATGGCTGTTGTACTGCATTCCGGCTGAGATGACCAAAGAACAAAAATTGGATTGATATTTTGGACAACCTCATTATCCACATAAATTGTAAGCGACGCTACGTTGTTAGCAAGCAAGCTATCTCGGGTTGTGTTGTCATACCAATTTGTTAAGTTTCCATGGTATTCACAACTACCGTTGTCAATATTGGCTTCAACATTGTACGTATCAGATGTTGGATCTGTACATCCGTTTATATCCTTTTTACACGAAAGAATGCTCATTGATAAAATGACCAAAACGAATGTGGTTTTTAGTGAGTTCATAGTTTCTTTTTTAATTGCACATAATCTTTTGATGAAATTAACGAAATTTTTAACAACCAATCTCACTCTTTTTACCCATTTCCGTGCCATTTACACTTTATCTATTCCGCATTTTTACAACTCAGAAAACAACAATCCATCCAACTCAACAATATCACCTACTTTTGCAAGAGACCTGGATCGAAGCCGTCCAATCAAAAATGAAGAAATGATTAAAGTAGATATTGTATCCGATGTTGCCTGCCCATGGTGCTACGTGGGAAAACGGAAATTTGAAGCGGCCTTGGAGCGTTGGAAAGGAACGCCCGTTGAGGTGACATGGCA